>JAADHP010000184.1 GCA_013151785.1 Nitrospirota bacterium
TTTTGATAGATATGGTATGAAATTTATAGCCGGGTTTGGTATATAATATAAAACATGCAATACAGGGTAGGTGAAATAGGCAGGGTGGTTGTTGCAAGGTTTTCTGATGGTGATGATCTCCTTGAAGGGCTCAAGGAGATAGCAAAGAAGGAAGACCTTCATTCTGCAGTCTTTCAGGTAGTAGGGGGGCTTAAAAGGGGAGAGTTTGTTGTAGGGCCTGAAAAGGAAGAGATGCCACCAAAACCTGTGTGGAGGGCACTTGAAGAGAGTCACGAGGTGCTCGGTGTGGGAACCATATTCTGGAATGGTGACGAACCTCTTATACATTTTCATGGTGCATATGGTAAAAAGGACAATGTTAAAGTGGGATGCCTGCGAAAGGAGTCTGAGGTCTTTCTCATCCTTGAGGTTATAATTTTAGAACTCAAAGGCATAAATGCAGAAAGGATTCCTGACCCTGAGAGTGGTCTGCCATTGTTGAGTTTTCTGTAACAAAAGCCAGGATTTTATTATCGCTTTTTAGTCCTTCTGATCAGCTTATCTATCTCCACTGCAAAGAATACCACTGATGACAGTACAAGGGTGATAATCAACTCGCCCAGGCTAAGTGGTGCCGTTTTGAAAATAGGATTCAGAAAAGGTATGTAGATGGTTGCCATTTGAAGAAGAAACGTAAGAATAAAGGCCCCCAATAATGGTTTGTTGGATAGTATGCCCTGGCTGAAAAGAGACTCTCTTTCTGATCTTATGGCAAGTACATTGCCCATCTGACTTAAACATAACACTGTAAACACCATTGTCTGCCAGTTGGGATGATCTGTCTTGATTGCCCATGCCTCGGTAAAAAGAGAAACAAGACCCATCAGAAGGCCTACCCATATTATCTGGATACCAAGACCATGAGCAAAGATACTTTCCTTCGGGTCCCTTGGGGGACGATTCATTATATTCTTCTCAGGTGGTTCTGTTGCCAGGGCCAGGCCAGGCAGTCCGTCTGTGACAAGATTGATCCAGAGTATGTGTATGGGTAGCAGAGGGATTGGTAATCCTATGAGGGGAGCAAGAAATATGGTCCATATCTCACCAGAATTACTTGTCATTGCATATTTTATAAATTTTCGGATATTATCAAATATCCGTCTGCCTTCTTTCACAGCCTTCACAATGGTGGCAAAGTTATCATCCAGCAGTATCATATGGGCAGCCTCTTTTGCCACATCAGTGCCTGTGACACCCATGGCAACGCCTATATCAGCCCTTTTTAATGCAGGAGCATCATTAACGCCATCGCCGGTCATGGCAACAAACTGTCCCCTGTCCTGAAGTGCCTTTACAATCTTGAGCTTCTGTTCAGGCTCCACGCGGGCATATACCCTGATATGTTCAACCTTTTCCTCAAACTCTTTTAGTGAGAGCCCCTGCAGTTCTGCACCGGTAATGATGATATTCTCATTGTCAGTTGTACTCTCCAGAATACCCACCTTCTCAGCAATGACCCTTGCTGTGAGGGGGTGGTCGCCTGTTATCATTACAGGTACTATTCCAGCTGTCTTGCATAATCTTACCGCCTCTTTTGCCTCCTCCCTTGGTGGGTCCATCATCCCCACAAAGCCTATGATGGTTAATCCGCCTTCCACATTTTCAGGAGACAGGCTTTCAGGCAGAGAATCCCAGTTCTTCATGGCAATACACAGGACTCTCAGGCCATCCGCAGCCATACCTTCACCGATTTCATTTAGTTCCTGTTTATCTACGGATTTGAGTCCCTCTGCTGTCAAAATATTTTCTGCCTTTTCAATAATTACATCAGCAGCGCCCTTGGTAAAGGAGATATAGCCTTTATCCCTTTTGTGTATTGTGGTCATACACTTTCTGTCAGAATCAAAGGGGAGTTCAGCTACACGTGGCATCAGTTGTTCCATCTCCCTCTTGTCAAAACCTTTATCCTTTGCAATGTTATAAAGGGCAGCCTCTGTAGGATCACCGATTACATTGCCGTCAGGATCTATCTGTGCGTCGTTACTCACAGAAAGGGCTGTCATCAAGAGACTGGTAGGAGAGTCTTTATGGTCTAATGATAGAGAGCCTTGAGTTGTTGTTTCTATTTCTTTGGTTCTGATTAGTTTGCCATCCACATATAACTCTTCCACTGTCATTTTGTTCAGTGTAAGAGTGCCGGTTTTATCAGAACATATATAGGTAATGGAACCAAGGGTCTCCACCGCAGGCAGTTTTCTGATGAGGGCATTCTGTCTGACCATCTTCTTTGCACCTATTGCAAGGGATATGGTGACTACTGCAGGCAGTGCTTCTGGAATGGCAGCCACTGCAAGGGAAATGGCTGTTAGAAGCATAAGTAAGGGCTCTTCCCCCCTCATCAGGCCAACGACAAAGAGCAGTGCACAGATTATGAGGACAGCTATGGCAAGCTTCTGGCCAAAGTTCGCGAGTCTTTTTTGGAGCGGAGTCTTTACTTCTTCCTCTTCCTGTAACATAGTAGCAATCTTTCCTATTTCCGTATTCATACCTGTGCTTACTACAATACCCTTGCCTCTGCCATATGTTACAAAGGTTCCTTTGTATGCCATATTCTTTCTGTCACCAAGAGGTATCTGTTCATCACGGAGAGGTTCTGTATCTTTTTCCGCAGGCACAGATTCTCCAGTAAGAGAGGCCTCCTCAATCTTCAATTGTACTGCCTCTATTAATCTCATATCAGCAGGCACAACCTTGCCTGCCTCAAGAATAACTATATCTCCGGGAACCAGTTGAGTGGCAGGAATATTCAGAGGCATTCCGTCTCTGATCACGGTTGCAGAGGGCGCAGCCATCTTTTTCAATGCTGCCATTGCTTTTTCTGCACGGTATTCCTGTAGAAAACCGATTATGGCATTGAGGACTACAATGACAACAATTGCGATGGTATCTGTGGCTTCACCTAATATGCCTGATATGATGGCAGCACCTATGAGTACCAGAATCATGAAGTCCTTGAACTGGTCAAGGAACATCATGAAGGGGGTTTTCTTCTTTTTCTCTTCTAATGTATTAGGACCGTACTGTGTCAGTCTCTTCTGGGCCTCTTCTGAAGAGATACCATCAGGGGAAGATTGCAACTCACTTATAATTGTCTCAATATCTTTCAAGTACCATAGCATGGATACGCCTCAGTTCATATCTGTCCGGATAAAATACTAACAGGGGTACCTATGCAATCCACAGGATTATGAAAACTGATAGAATGCCCCCACCTCTGGTCGGGGAGCTTCACTTTCAGAAACATTCCCGTAAGTGCATCACAGTATTATTTATCCGGATCATGGTGGGGTTTTATGTCAAGCACAGGTGTGCCGTCAATCATATCGATCCCTTTGATTCTTATAATATTATCCTCTACATCCAGCACCTCAACCACAGAGAGCCCTAATGGGTTGGGTCTTATGGGTGAACAGGTATTGAATACGCCTGTTTCAAAATCCTTATGTGGAGGTTTTTGTATGAGATACTCCTTTGTGAATTCAGGGCTTTTATGAAAGTGGAATAGCACCACTATTCTTTGCCCGGGCGTTATCCCCTTCAGACCTTCTTTGTACACCTCGTCTATGACAATCTCACCTTCAACATGTGAGACTTTCCAGTGCCTGGGGATATTGGCCTCTTTGGTTCTGATGTAACCGATTGATTTGAAGATTAATGACATTTGTTAAACTCAAATTGCGCAATACGACAGCCACGGGTTTTAATAATTGGTTCCCTCTGTTCAGGAAGTGTTATTTTACAGTGTCTTGCGCAATCCGTGTTTAACAAATCCATACCTTCTTATTAAAACAGAATGGTAGTTAAACAATCAACCATGTTTTTTACACCACAAAATGCCGACAGAAAAAAGTCTGCAAAAAACAGGCAATTCCTATGTGCCTTATAAACCTGACTGGATAGTCGACCACTATTTTAAGGTTACAGGGGCAATACTGTCCGATAAACCGTGATAAGTCCTTGAAGGATAGGGGATATTAATTTTGAGCGGTTTAAATTTTGCATAAGATTTGCCAGGAGGGCAAATCGCAAAATTTCCTCGGAACAGGCCATGGATGGCCTGTGAGAATGAGACGAAAAATTAATATCCCCTATCCTTATTAATAGTTGTTGTATTTTTTACCGGACACCACTGGTTACAGGGGTTCCGCGAAAAAATATAAAAATCTACAAATGAACCTGTTATTCAGTGCCAAGTATTTCTTCCAGGGAGGTTTGTTTTTTGTACACAGTGCCCTGAAAGAGGGCTATAATGTTCTGTTTGTCGTCCATGATTCTGATAAGGTATGTGGCAAGCTTTGGATTGATTGAAATTTCCTCAGCTTCGGCAAAGAGTGTACCACTTCTTACTGCCCTGAAATAGGAGATGCTCACATTGATTGCCATTGCAAGGGTTCCATGTGAATTGGATGCTGCAGAAAAGACCGCATCGGCAAACCCAAAAATAGCACCTCCATGGAGCGTGCCTGCACTGTTCAGATGGCAGGGTTTGATATCCATCCTTCCCTTTGCCCTGCCATCTGATGCTTCAAGTATCTCTATTCCCAGATGTTTTGCAAATGAATCACGATTGATAAATTCTGAGAGTGCATTCATAAAAAACCTCCTTATATTGAACAGTTTAACTGTTATTTTACCTGAATCCAGCAATGCTGGAAAACATCAATCTCTTACGGATCAATATTGAACAATCATATGAAGAGATTTGGGCTATAATATAGTAGTTAAATACTCCAATCCTGATTTTAAAGAATAACAAAGGATTGCTGTAGTGGTATAAATTTTATTGCCTGATTTATAACGGGGTGCCCTATGGAACTGGAATTTCTTAAATCACTGCTCGTAATCTTTGGAATATCAGTTGTTGTTGTCCTGATATTAAACAGAATCAAAGTGCCCTCTCTTGTTGGTTTCCTGATTGCTGGTGTTATAGTTGGCCCTTATGGTGTTGGTCTTGTAAAAGATACGCATCTGGTAGAGATACTGGCAGAAATTGGAGTTATTCTGCTGCTTTTCACAATCGGCATTGAATTTTCTCTCAAAAGACTGTTGGGCATGAAAAAGGCCGTGCTTGGAGGGGGAGGCATACAGGTACTATTAACTATTTTACTGTCTGCAGCAGTTGCTTATTATGTGACAGATAATATTAATCAATCCATATTTATTGGTTTTTTGGTTGCTTTAAGTAGTACAGCCATGATCTTGAAATTGCTGGCAGACAGTGGGGAAACAGACTCTCCTCATGGTCGAATGATGGTTGGTATTTTAATCTTCCAGATGCGTATCTTTTACAAG
>JAADHP010000109.1 GCA_013151785.1 Nitrospirota bacterium
ACCAGGAGGGTGAATTGCAAAATTCCCTCGGAAGCAGCCATGGATGGCTGCTGAGAATGATGTGTAAGACTCTACCATACCACTGCTATAACTTTATCGCTGGATCTGGGGTTTAATACCCTTTTAGAATAAACTGATTTTCCCTTGAGCGTGACTCACCGATGGATGTAACCCTGATGGCTGCCCTGTCATGTACAGGACACTTGTACTCACATATGCCACAACCAATGCAGAGTTTGGGGTCAAGATGGGGTCGTTTCAATGCTATCTTTTTCCCATCCCTTGTGGTTACCTCCACATATTCAAACCATATGGCCTTTGGAGAGGTAGGACATACCTCTTCACATACTATACACTGGATGTTCATTGCCCATGGCAGACACCTCCCCCTGTCAAAAAAGGCTGTGCCTATCTTTATGGGTTTCTCATAGGGGCCCTTTCCGATCTTTTCCTCTACTGTAAGGGGCCTGATGGCACCTGTGGGACAGACATGACCACAGAGCACACAGTTATACTCGCAGTAGCCAATCCTGTTTATCAGTATAGGGCTCCAGAGTCCTTCAATGCCTGCTTCAAGAAGTGAGGGTTGTATAGCATTGGTGGGACACACCCTCATGCATTCCCCACATTTTGTACATCTTTTAAGAAAGTCCCTCTCCATGAGGGAGCCCGGTGGTCTTATTACCAGAGGCTCTGAAGTCGTGGCAGCGCTTACAGTGCTTCTCATTACAGGGTAGAGTACCACCGTGGCCAGTGCAGTTTCCACCAGACGACGACGGTTAAGGTCAGGAGACATCTGTATGGAACTGTTTTGCCTTTTAAGACCATAATGTATGGCACCCTCAGGACAGTCCTCAATACAGTTCATACAGAGATGACATTCAGAATAGAGTATCTCACTGTGGGGATTGCAGCCACCATGACAGTGTCTGAGGCATTTCATGCAATCCGTGCATCTGTCCACATCACGCCATATCCTCAGTATAGAAAATCTTGAAAGAAGACCAAGCATTGCACCAAGGGGACAGAGTAGTCTGCACCAGAGCCTTGTAATGAATCGGTTCAGGAATATTATAACCACAAAGATTATTCCAATAAGCACTCCACCATGATATATGGTTGGCTTTGCATAGATTGTTCCTGTGAGGAGATGAACTGCTGGAAGCACAGTCATAGAAAGAGTTCTTGTAAAAAGAGACAGGGGATCAAAGAGTCCTATCTGTAGTGTGCCTGCCAGGGCAAGCACAAGCAGTCCCACAAGGATATAGTATTTGAGAGAATAGATTCTCCTGTAGAGATTAATGTTATAGTCATCAGCAGGTCTTCTTCTGTTAAAGATGTTGCTGACCCACTGATTCAGCACCCCGAAGGGGCATACCCATGAGCAGAAAAACCTGCCAAGAAAGAGGGTGAGTATAATTATTACAAGACCGAGGGCAAGTCCCCTGTAGAGGGTCCAGCTGGTAAGGAGGGTGCCCAGTCCAATAAGGGGGTCTATCTTCAGGAAGAGATTGACCTCATAGCCTTTTAGATATCTGAAGTCAGTAGCAAGGATCAGGAGTATGAAAAGTACAAAGAAAGAGACACCATATAACTGTCTTATGGATTTCAGGCTGAGAAGCTTATGAAATCTGAATCTCTTCATAATGAAGGCTCCCCCAGTTTCTGATTCCCAGTCCCCTTTTTTCACCAATCTCCAGAAAGGGTACATCCTCCACTTTTATATCAAGGAATCTCAGTGCATAAGAATCAAGGGCTACCTCATCGGTGCCTGCAATTATAGTGTTCTCCACTGACACATCTGAGAGACTGCCTCCTGTAGGGCCATTGTGTCTTAAAACCCTGATAGCATCAACAATGGTAAGTGTTGGTCTAATTGCCTGTGCAAGGTCTGCAATGGATATGTGAATGTTCTGATGGAGACGGTTTCTTTTGCCACCAAGTACACCATACCAGTTCTTCATTGCTATAGTGCAGCCACTCAGGGAATGCTGTTTGACAATGGGCATATTGATCACCCTGTCCACCTGGTGATAGAATTTACTTACAGGCCATACCTTTAAGACCTCGCCCTTCAGGTCTGTTAAAACAAAGTCTGACTCCTTTGAGACCTTTACTTTGCCTCCAGCACGCTCTGCTTCAGGCCCGATCTGTGTTCGCTCAAAGCATCTGTAAGGGTCATTGATGGTTGCATCCGTTACCCATACCTCAGCTGCACCTGCATCAAGACAGAGCCTCACCATTGCTGAAACAAGATAGGGGTTTGTTGTTGCTGCAAGTTCTGGTTGACGGTCCCATCCGGCATTTGGTTTTATCAGGACCCGTTCACCATTCTTTATAAATCTGCCTATTCCACCAAGCCTCTGCAGGGCTGCCTGTAGCATTTTGTAAGGCTCTCTGCCATGAACTATAACCATCTGCGGATATGCACCAGAGATCCCCTCTCTGTAGTTTCCAAAGGTATATATCTGCTCTTTCTTCTTTCGTACAGGTTCATTACTGTAGAACAAATAGCCCGCCACTCCCACAGATGCTGCTACAGTAGCGGTCTTTAAAAGGTTTGCAAGTAATTCTCTTCTTGTAAAGGTTCCTTCAGTTTTGTTGTATTTTGAAGACATCAGGGGTCCTCTCCTTGTAGAGGCATTTTATTGAGAATTTCCTTTATTTCGTCAATAGATATACTGCCAGAAAACCCTATCAATCTCCCGGGAGCAGGAAAAAGATACCATCTTCCTTCATAAGGGTCATCTATTGTGTATATCTTATTCCCGTCAATAATGTTGAATTTAAAGGGAACATCATTTTCCTTAAAATACCTCAGTAGCTTCTCCATAGTGTCTTTTATTTTTTTTCTGTCAGCCCTTTTCAGAAAAAGGGTTAACCCCCTCTCACCTATAGAATATCTTCTTACCACAATCTCATTTAGAAAGGGTACTCCCATGAAAGCCTCTCTGTGGTATTCTGTTCTGATGATTGTACCTATCGGTGGAAACTCTTTCAGGATGTCAAGGGAACTGTCGGTTTTCCTGATACGGTCTGACAATGCCAGGGCTATCTTCTTAAGTGCAGGCGTTCCTTTCAGTTTACGTATCTTTATATAATAGGGACCTTTTACAAAAGAGATACCTTCTTCAGCTACATAACCTGACACCCCTATGCTCACTGGCACTGCATCTGGTGAGGCTTCATCCACAAGAACACCCAGGGCCTCCAATCCCCTGTTCATCCTGTATACCTCTGTTATGAACTGTCTGGTATTATTCCTATCCGTGTATTCCCTTACAATAAGCCCTCTAAATCCTGCACTTATAAAATACTCTGCATGGCCGTTGATGTATTCATAGAGATTATCTTTTCTGTAGATACGAACACTGCCCTGGGCATTGAAGTCATTTATCCTCTCAGGCAGGAGTGCCTTTAATTCAGCCTCAGGAGGAGCCGGTGAGAATCTGATAAGTTGAGGTTCATAGTGCTGACCTTCAAGATAAAGGGCTGCAAAAATTGCTGGTAGGAGCAGAATTAAAAGTATCCTCCACCACATATCAGGTGGTTATGGTAAGCATTTGATGAGCAGAAAGGAGCATATCTCGGATATTCAGACCATGGGGACAGTACTCTTCACAGACAGCCTCTCTGCAATCCTTGCAGGAAAGGGCCTTCTTTTCAATCTGAGTGTATGCAACAATGGCCTCTTTTTCCATACCATAGTCCTCGAAATACATCCTGTATCTCAAGGTTGTTGCAATGGGTATGTTCTCTGGACAGGCTGTTTCACATTGGTTGCAACCTGTTCTGCAGTATTGTGACGAGTATAATGAGGCATATCTTTCTAATATCTTTGCATCCTGAGAGGTAAATCTCTGTCCTGATGCCTGCAGGTAGAGATTCAGGTCATTTACTGAACGCATGGTGATTACAAGACCACTTACCTCTTTGTGTTTCAGCACCCACTTAAGGGCTGCCACAGGAAAGGGTACCTCATCAGATTTTATCTCCATATCTTTGGCACCTGCCAGTGTTTTCATGGCAATAACACCAATGCCTCTTCTGTATGCCTCCTTTATTACCTCAGGTAGTCGGGGAAACTTCATGAAGTTGAAGGCTGCCATTATAATATCAAAATGGCCTGATTTCACAGCCTCAAACATGAGTTCTTCCATATTATGAGGGCCATGGGAGGAGACAGCAAGGAATCTTATCTTGCCTTCCTTTTTCAGGGTCTCTACTGCTGAAAGCATCTCATTGTTCAGGAGTCTGTCAAGTTCTTCCCGCTTGCTTTTGCTGACCTCGCCTATGGCATGGACAAAACAGATGTCAATATAATCTGTTCCAAGTCTCTTCAGGCTTGCTTCCACCATCCTTATGTAGTCTCTCTTTGTACTGCCAAGAAGAAGGTGTTTTGGATAGCCTCCCTGGCGGCAGAACTTTGTTGCTATGATGACCTTATCTCTCTTTATCCTTTTGAGTGCCTCGCCAACCTTTTCTTCAGCCCTTCCATAATCAGGGGCTGTGTCAATATAATTTATTCCCCGATCTATAGCACGGAGTATGAGGGAAGGGTGGGGTGGTCTGCCTGTCCCCAGTGAGACGTCACTCATCTTCAGCCCTGTCTTTCCAAGGGGGCGGTATGCCATGACTGAAGGATTTGTATCCTTTGCAACAGACCTCAGGGGCAGACTTACGATAGATGTGCCAGCAATAAGGGAGGTCTTTAAAAAATCCCTTCTGTTCATAGGGACCTCCTCTCAGGTTATTATTTTCATTATAATTGACAACTCATGGATAGTCAAGAAAATCGTTATGTTGCTCTTTTTATCAGAGATGGCTCTGTAGGAATAATGTTACAACCTGTCATTGGTAAGAGGTTATAAGAGAGGCAATCGGCCTCCTGGCTTAATCGTTCTCAGAATTTTCAGAACATCGGAAATGATTTTATCCATCGAGGGCCTCTCACAGGGAATATGGCTTGATGGATCTTTATAGGGATGATAGTGCCACTCCTTTAAATTGTCATATCCAAAGATGCGTTTGTTATTGTGTATCAACGCAAAATCCATACGCTCGTTTCTTGCATTATATCTTACTGCAAGGAATAAATTTTCACTAAGATGAACATTGCACTTAAGAGATTTTGGGGTTCTTAGAATAAATTCTATTTTATAATCTACGGAATGTTTTTGAAGCGAAGTTATTACATCTAAAAGAAAGGCGTCAACAGGGGTATTCTTCATTCCTTCTTAAGACCCTTTAATTTTGCCAGTGCAGATAACAACTCCCTCTTTTCCATCTCAAGCATCTCCCAATCCATAAAATCTGCCTCCACCTCA
>JAADHP010000052.1 GCA_013151785.1 Nitrospirota bacterium
AGGAGGAAACAGAGGTAAGGGGATTACCAATCTCATGGGCCACACCTGCTGAAAGACGTGCCAGAGCAGAAAGCTTCTCTGATTGCATTAATTGCTCCTGTGCCTTTTTCAGTTCTGTAACATCCTGCAGAAGTACCATTATCTGCGACTTTCCATCAGGAGAATGTATTGGTGTGGCCACCATCTGGAAATACCCTTTTTTGTTTCCCAGGTCCAGGAAGGAGACCTCCTGTATGAATCTGTTATCCACAATTGCACTGTGGATATTGTCAAGGAATCTCTGGTCATCAAAAAGCTTTTTTACTGTAAAATTCTTTTTCTTCTCTTCCGAAAGCCAGTGTTTCATCACCCTGTTCATCCATACTACCTGTTCCTTTTCATCGAATATACAGATGCCTGCCTCAATAGAACTCACAATTGCATCAAGCTTTTCCTTCTCTAATGTTAATTCCTTTGTTCTCTCATTGACTATGTTTTCAAGTTCCTTTGCATAGGCCTTTATCTTTTCAGAATAGAGGGCCTTCTCCTCTGCCTTAACACGCTCCTTGTTAATAATAATGATTATAAAGGAGACAATCGCCGTAGCAATAAGTATCGTGAAGACAAGCAAGGAATGAAAACGCATGCTGTTTTTAATACTCTGGGTCACCTCAGAGTAAGGAATGGAGACACAGACAATCCAGTTGATAGAGGGAAGCCTGACCCTGGAGAAGGCAACAAGCTTGTCCTCTCCATATGGAGCAATGTAGGAACTGAACCCTATGTCTTTGGCGCTGAGTATCTGTATTTCTGTTTTAAATGATTTGTGACATTTGTAACAGGACTTATCAGCATTGAATATGTTTCTGCCAATCATCTTGGGTTGTGTGGGGTGGTAAAGCAGGGTGCCCGAGGCATCCATCATCCAGGCATGTCCCCGTTTGCCTGCCTGGATAGGTGTGAGAAACTTGTTGCATATCTCGGATATATTAACAGTAATAATGGTAGCGCCTATAAATGTTTTGCCCTTTTTAACAGGGAATCCGAAGATCAGGCGTCTGAGAGGAACGTCTTCCATGAAATAAAATTTGGAGGAATGAAGATTCTTGATCTTTTCAGACAGGTCATTTAGTACATCAACTGGAAACAGGTCCGGGCGAGTCTGAAATATAGGTATATTGTTCTGGTCAACAATTATCATCTCCACCCCCAACTCAGTACTCAGTTCTGCAAAGGCATAATTCACAAACTCATCAAGCCCCACCCGGTGTAACCCCCTGTTGGAAAGCAGTTTTACAAAGGCTGAAGCCTCATTAATGAGATGCTGTATGTTTGTTTGTATCGAATCTGAGAGGGTTTTTGCGATAATCAGCTGTTGCTGGTTGAATTGTGCTGCCATTTCAGCCTCATAGTTCTGCTGGAAGAATATGTTGAGGGTCACAATTATGCTGATTATAATCAGCAATAATAAGATAAGGGCAACCTTGATCCTCATACTTATATATTACAACATTATATGAATTAAAGTTACAATTATAAAAGGCAAGGCAACCATTCCCTATCACAAAGAGCAGGAGTTATAAAAGAGGCATGTGCAGGCTGAAGGGACACAGACAGAGACGCCATGGAAGAGATAATAGATGGTGAAGCTCCCCAACCAGTGGGGCATTCTGGCAGTTTTCGTAAAGGGCCCTGAGCCAAAGAACAGGGCTGATATCAGGGTGTCCAGGCCAGAATGCCCTCTGATAGAGGAATTCAGGGTATTTCCTCACAGATTCAGATGGGGTGTGAAGGCAGGTGGAAGGGGTGATTGTGGAGAGCAAGTAGATTTCAAGATGATTGTTTCAGGAGTTTATTGGTAATTCAGGTGTTGAGCAAAATTGCCGATTTTTGGGGCACTTAAAGGGACTTGAAAGAATTTTCATGCTATGGCATAATTATCTCATGTCCATGGCAAGGGCACATCTGTATATTGAAGGAATTGTTCAGGGGGTCTTTTACAGGGCCTTTACCAGGGATGTGGCTACAAGGCTTGGGCTGCATGGATGGGTGAAGAACCTCTTAGACGGAAGGGTTGAGGCTGTGTTTGAAGGAGAGAAGGCTGATATTGAGAAGGCTATTGTTGAGTGCTATAAAGGTCCGCCTTCTGCAAGGGTTACCAATATAGAGATATCATGGGAACCTTATCAGGGTGAATTTAGTGGATTTGAGATAAGATACTATTAATTAGCTGTATCTTTTATGCACATTTGTCTAAATCCATCTTTCTTATAGAATCTTTTTGCTCAGTAATGCCTTTTATGATTTCCTAATACCACACTTCATACCTTTCTATTGCCGGTCGTAGAGTGAAAAGCTCCACCCTGTGCTGAATATGATATAATTATTCTATGGGAAAGGAGTATTTACTGGAAAATAAGCCCAATAGCTGTTGTAAAACACAGCAGAATAGGACTGAAGATAGAGAAAAGACATCCCTTTACAGGGATATCTGTCCCTATTGTGGCATAAGGATTGAAGACCCCATGGAGTTTCTCAGGCATGTATTCCTTTTTCACAGCACATGAGGCTCATAGTGCTGGCGGTCTGCCAGTACAAGTGGCAAGTATAACAGAATGTCCTTTAGTGAGAGAATAAAAGATAAGATTTTTTCTGGTAAGAGTATTACAGATCAAGATACAGAGGCATTATTGGAACTCCAGCCACTTATTCTTTTTGAAATCGCTACTGCTATAAGAGAACATTTTCGGGGTAAGAAGGTTGATCTCTGTTCAATAGTGAATGCAAAATCCGGTGGATGCTCTGAGGATTGTTTTTATTGTGCCCAGTCAGCAAGATATCAAACCAATGTAGAGAGATATCCCCTTCTTTCAAAAGAGACCATAGTTGAAAGGGCAAAGGAGGCACAGACCTGGAAGGCACGGAGATTCTGCATTGTAACAAGTGGGAAAAAGGTGAGTCCAAAAGAACTCGGGATAATTGCCAGTGCTATAAGTGAGATAAGGGCACTTGGGTTTCTTCCCTGTGCCACCCTTGGTATTTTAGACAAAGATGAACTCCAGGTTCTTAAAGATGCTGGCCTTTACCGGTATCATCATAACATTGAAACATCACGAAGATTCTTCCCCCGGGTCTGTACCACCCATTCCTTTAATGACAAGATAGGCACTATAAGGGCTGCCCAGGAGGTGGGGCTTTCAATCTGCTCAGGTGGTATATTTGGCATTGGCGAGACCTGGAGGGACCGTATAGACATGGCCTTTACCCTGAAAGAGATTGGTGTTGATTCTGTACCAATTAATTTCCTGATTCCCATAAAGGGCACTCCCCTGGGAAACAGACCTTTTCTGAATCCTGTAGAGGCCCTGAGGATTGTCAGTCTTTTCAGACTTGTGATGCCTGAGAAGGAGATTCGTATATGTGGGGGCAGGGGACAGACTTTGAAGGGGCTTCAGAGTATGGCCTTCTTTGCAGGTGCTGATGGGTTACTTGTGGGCAACTATCTCACCCAGAAAGGCTCTCCTGTGGAGGATGATCTGTTTACTATTGATGCCCTTGGCCTGGAGATTACCCGCAACTGATGAAACCCACCTTTCATCATTTTCCTGTTAATGGAATATTTGAAGACCCCGTGGTTTATTTGAGATTCCTCCGACAAAGAAGGGCATTCCTGTTTGATGCAGGGGATGTAAGTGCTCTATCTTCCAGAGAGATCAATAAAATTACGGATCTCTTTATTACCCATACCCATATTGATCATTTTATAGGCTTTGACAGGATATTGAGGTTGCTTCTTCGGAGGGAATTGCCCTTAAGGGTATATGGGCCAGAGGGTATTATAGATGCTGTAAAGGGTAAACTTCGGGGATATGCATGGAATGTCATCTCTGAATATCCCCTTCAGATAATAGTGCATGAGGTTATAAAAGAGACCATCATAATAGAGAAGTTTTCTGCTTCTGAACGGTTTGAGCCAGTCAATCACGGAGAGATGGCCTGTAAAGGGATTATTCTTAAGGAAGATGATATACAGATGAGAGTGGCAGTGCTTGAACATGATATCCCAGTGCTTGCCTTTGCCCTGGAAGAGAACGAGCATATTAATATTGACAAGGCAAGGCTTTTGGAGAAGGGGCTTTCTGTAGGTCCCTGGCTCTCTGATTTCAAGGATGCCGTGAGAAAGGGCCACTGGCACAGGGAGTTTCATTTGAACAACAGGCTTTACAGGACTATTGACCTTATGGATATAGCTATTATAACAGAGGGACAGAAGGTCTCCTATGTTATGGATGTTTCACCTGCGGAAGACAATATTGAAAGGATAATAGAACTGGTTAAAGGCTCTCATACCCTATATATTGAATGCTATTTTTTGCAGGAGGATTTCCCGAGAGCGATTGAACGACGGCATCTGACAGCAGAGATTGCAGGCCGTATTGCCAGGGATGCCTCTGTGAGGGAGATTGTCCCCCTTCATATCTCACCCAAGTACAGGGACCTTCCTGAAAGGGTGCTTGATGAGGCACAGCAGGCATTCAGACATTAAATCTGAAATTAATTATATCACCATCCTGGACGATATAGTCCTTCCCCTCAAGTCTGAGCAGTCCCCTCTCTCTTGCCACTGCCATTGAGCCAGCCTCTATAAAATCGTCATAAGATATAACCTCTGCTTTGATAAAGCCGCGCTGGATGTCAGAGTGTATCTTGCCTGCTGCCATATATGCTGTTGTGCCCTTCCTGATTGTCCAGGCACGCACCTCATTTTTTCCCACAGTGAGGAAGGATATAAGTCCAAGGTGTTCATAGCAGAGGCGGATAAGTCGATGCATTGCAGGCTCTTCAAGTCCATAGCCCTTCAAAAACTCCTCAGCCTCAGTAGCATCAAGCTGGGCTATCTCCATCTCAATCTTACCCGAAAGGGCTATTACAGGAAGGTTAAATCGCTCACTCAATTTCTTTACTATATCGCCATGCCGCTCCTCGGGAAGATCATTCTCGTGAAGGTTTAAAAGGATCACTTCAGGTCTTATGGAGATAAGCTGGAGATGCCTGAGTGCAAGGAGTTCGTTCTCTGTGAAAGAGACCTTTCTTAATGGTATTTCATCTTCAAGTGCTTTCTTGCATTTAAGAAGTACAGCCTTTTCAGATTCGTCTATCCTTTTCCCCCTTTTTCTGGCCTCTTCCATCCGTAATAGCCTTTTTTCCACAAGATCAAGATCTGAAAGGATTAATTCTAATTCCAGGGTTTCTGCATCCCTTAATGGGTCAACATTGCCCAGTGGATGAACCACAGACTCATCCT
>JAADHP010000222.1 GCA_013151785.1 Nitrospirota bacterium
ATACACTGGAGGCCCAGTTAGATGCCTTAAGAGAGACTGGATTTAAAGAGGTGGATTGCTACTACAAGTACGGTGTGTTTGCCATATATGGAGGGAGAAGGTAGTTAAAACAGGGTGAACTCAGGATTAATTGACATGGTTACAAATGCCTTCCTTTTGCAGAAGAGGAAGCCCCTGAAAGAATAATTGAGGAGACAGTAAAAGAAAGGATATTTCCAGAAGATGAAGCGGGTATTAATAACAGGTTCAAGAGGCTTTATTGGAAGTCATCTACTTGCAGAGCTATATAATATGAGAACAGATGTGAGATGCCTTCTCCACGCTACTGGTAAAAATAAAAATTCTTTTATCCATACACAAATCAAATGCTTTACAATTAACTTATTAGATCTTAACTGCCTTTTAAACTGTGATGCCTTTAATGATGTTCAATATATATTTCATCTGACAGGCATTACAAAGGGATTAACAAAAAGACAATTTTTTGAGGCCAATGTAATCCCAACCCGGAATCTTTTAGAGACAGTCAGATTAAGAAATCTTAGGTTACAACGATTTGTCTTTTTATCTTCTCAGGCAGCAGGCGGTCCTGCCACATCGCTGGACTTACCCAAAACTCCAGACGATCCGTCTGCGCCTATTGAATATTACGGCTGTAGCAAGCTTGAAGCTGAATTATTAGTCAAGAAATACTCCAGAATTATACCTATTACTATCCTACGACCATCAGCAGTATATGGTCCCGGAGATAGAGATTTTTTGAAACTCTTTAAAATGATAAATACGAGGTTGCAAGTTTTTTGGGGGAATAAAGATAATTTTCTTAGCATAATTTTCGTAAAAGATTTAATTGATGGAATTTTAAAAGCTACTTTCAGTGAGAATTCAATAGGAAAAACATACTATCTATGCAATGACATTTCTCTAACCTGGGAAGACTTAATAAATATTTTATTTGCCATTATGGAGAAAAGACCACTCTTTACCATCAATCTACCATCCTTTGTGGCAGATATATCTGGATACTTCGGTCAATTGTACTCACTTATAACCAAAAAACATGAATTATTAAATTTACAAAAGGTTAAACTTGGCAAACCAAAATACTGGATATGCTCCAATCAATGTGCTAAAGAAGATTTTGGATTTGAGACTCAATACTCTATAGAAGATGGATTGAGAATCACCTTTGATTGGTATAAGAGAAATCGCTGGATAAAATGATAACAAATATTACTCCCTGTGAATTTTGACAGGTGACTTTACAGGTGATAATCCAATATATTAGTGGATGTGATGGTGAGAAAGACTCATAGGACTGGATTTAGATAAAACAATAATCGGGGGAAAATGAATGTCCCATGATGAGAGCAAAAAAACGATATGGTTTCCTGCAAAGAAGTACGGAATTGGCTGGGGATTGCCTGTTACTTGGCAGGGATGGCTGGTATTGGCACTGTATCTTATCTTAACTATCTCTGGAATCTGGTATCTGGATAACACAGGTCATGGATTATTTGCTATTGTATATGCTTTATTAACAACCGCAATATTTGTCTGGATCTGCTGGATAAAAGGAGAGCCACCAGGCTGGAGATGGGGAGAGGGCAGGAGAAAATAGGCAAATATCTCAAAAGTGCAGCCAAGTGCACTGGCTATCCCGGTTGATTTTCTAAAAGGAAGATGAGAATCCTTCTGATCCAACCACATAGCCCTGCTTTGACGATCGGAGGGGACGAACTTTACATGCACGAACCCCTGGCCCTGGAATACATTGCTGCCAGTGTATCTGAAACACACGATGTGAGAATACTTGATATGAGAATAGAAAGAAATCTTAAGGATGTGCTTGAGGAGTTCAGCCCCCATGTAGTGGGTATAACTGCATATACTGTGCATGTAAACATAGTAAGAAGACTCTGTAAAGAGGTAAAAAGATTCAGCCCTGAGGTGTTTACCGTTGTGGGAGGGCATCATGCAACAGTGGCTCCAGAGGATTTTATTTCACCGGATATTAATCTAATAGTTATGGGAGAGGGGGTTTTTGTCTTCAGAGAGGCAATAGAACACCTCAAAGATGGCAAAATGCCAGAGGGCCTGCCCGTGACAGCCTATATAAAAAACGGAACCTTTGTCAAAAATCCACCTGAACCAGTATCAGACCTTGATGTCTTTCCTTTCCCCAGCAGAGCACTGACAGCCAGATACAGGAAACACTATTTTACTGAATGGTTGAGGCCTCTGGCCTCGGTGAGGACCTCAAAAGGCTGTCCCTTCAGGTGCAGCTTCTGTGCCCTCTGGAAACTCACTGGAGGGAGATACCTGAGAAGAAGACCTGAGATGATAGTCAAGGAACTTGCCGAGATAGAGGAGGAGTTTGTATTTTTTGCTGATGATGAATCCCTGATAGATGTTAAAAGGATGAAGGAACTTGCAGGTCTCATAAAAGAGGCAGGAATAAAGAAGAAATACTTTCTTTATGGAAGAAGCGATACCATTGCAAGGCATCCTGAACTCTTAGAACTCTGGAAAGACATAGGTCTTGAAAGGGTTTTTGTGGGACTTGAGTTTTTCAGGGATGACGACCTTGGGTATATCAGGAAGGGCTCAACGATCAGGCATAATGAGGATGCCATAAAAATATTACAATCTCTCAATATAGAAATTTACGCCTCTTTCATTGTGAGACCAGAGTTCCGCAGAGCGGATTTCAGACAGTTCAGACAATACTGCAGGAGGATGGGATTGAACTTTGCCACCTTTTCAGTGCTTACTCCCTTGCCAGGCACAGACTTCTACGAAGAGGTTAAAGACAGACTGATAACCCATAACTACGATTATTTTGATTTTATTCATACCCTTCTACCTACCTCCCTTCCTCTTAAGGAATTCTATAAAGAGATGTACTATCTGTATAAAGAAGCAATCCCCATCTGTAAAAGTATATCCCTACTGAAGAGGTTTCCTCTGAGAGATATACCCATGATTCTCAGGAGATCAAACAAGATTCTAAGACAGATAAGGAATGCCTATAAGGATTACGAATGAAGTCCGCAAGATTGGAATAGTCTAATCGTAGAGGAGATGCTAAAATAATTAACATGAACTTCAGAAGCAATACGATTGTGGATTACAGAGAGCGACTGAACAGGGTACTTGTCTATATCCAGGAAAACATTGACAGCCCGCTTACACTTCAGACACTTGCTGGGATTGCCTGTTTCTCTCCATTTCATTTTCACCGTATCTTTACTGCCTTTGTCGGCGAAACTCTGAGTGAATACATAAAGAGAGTCCGCCTTGAGCGGGCTGCGCTCAAACTCTGCTATACTGATCTGCCTGTAACAGATATCGCCCTGTCCGCCGGATATGAGACTCCCGCTGCCTTCAGTAAGGCATTCAGGCAGTACTTTGGCAGGAGTCCCTCGGAGTTCAGAAAACTAAAGAATCCGGAGACTGCTTCCAGCAGAAATACCATGGATTCAGATTATCCGAAAAGGGTGGTGAAAACAATGAAACCAGAGATACACACCATCTCTGACCAGAAGGTTCTTTTTGTGAGAAGAACAGGTAGATACGACAGGGCAGCCTCAGAGGCATGGGGAGTGCTCATGAAGTTTGCCTACTCTCGTAAACTCATGAAAAAGGGTACAAAGATGATTGGAATATCCTATGACAGCCCTGAGATAACCTCTGAAGACAGACTCCGTTATGATGCATGTATTACGATGAATGAGGATATAAAACCTGAAGGTGAAATAGGGGTTCAGACCATCCCTGGCGGCAGGTACGCGGTCTTTCTTCACAGGGGGCCTTATGAGAAGTTTAATGAGACTTACGGTGCCATATTCTCAGTCTGGCTTCCTCAAAGCAAAGAGAGTCTCAGAGATGCACCTGTGTTTGAGGTCTATCTCAACCGTGACCCAAGGAGGACAAAGCCTGAGAATTTGAGGACAGAGATATGGGTGCCTGTTGAATAGTCTTGTAGCACTCCGTCCTTTCAAGGAGAAGTATAAGAAGGCTCTGGAAGAGACCTTTCATGACATCAAGATTGTAATAGGCACTCATGAGGAGCATAATAATTATTGTCCCTGAATAAAAATTATGGTATATTAAAAGATGATTAGATTTAAAAAACTGCCTGAAGACATTAGAGAAAGGCTTGACAGTGTTGAGGAGTATTTCAAACAACACCCACAGATAATATTTGCCTATCTCTTTGGTGGACTTACAAGGAAAACCCCATCTCCTTTTTCAGATGTTGATATTGCTATTTATGTTGTGGATACTGATAAGGTCAGGTATCTTGATATCTACATGGAACTAACAAATTTGCTTGAGACAGATGAGATTGATCTCGTTCTGCTCAATAAGGCACCCATAAGCCTTGCCGGGAGGATACTCTTATCAAGAAAGGTCATTGTTGATAAAGAGCCATTTCTCAGACACTGCTATGAATCTGTGACTTTACGGAAATTTTTTGATTTCAGAATTAAAGAAGGGGATATCCTGAAGAGGAGATACGGAATTGGTTGACAGGCTACTGATAGGTAGAAAGATTGCTGAGTTAGAGAGATATTTAGAACAGATAAGTGAATATAAAGACATCTCTGTCAAAAAGTACAGGAAGGATTGGAAGATACAGAGAATAATTGAACGCACTTTGCATCTAATGATAGAACTCTGTATAGATATTGCCAATCATATAATCTCGGACAGGAATCTAAGGATGCCAACAAGTTATGCTGATACATTCCGAGTTTTGGTGGAAGAGGGGATTATAAGGACATCTCTATTCAAAAGACTGGAAAAGATGGCGAAGTTCAGGAATATAATAGTGCATCAGTATGAGCAGGTTGAACCTGAAATAGTGGTATCCATATTAAAGAAAAACCTGAAGGACTTTGAAGAGTACAAGAAAGCAGTTTTAAAAGTAATATCAGAATAGAGATAAGTGAAAGACACCATTTCTGTCTCAACCACTGCCTCGGTTGAACAGGTCTTCCAGATAATAACAGACCTTGAGATGATAAAAAAGTGGGAACCCTCTCACAGATTTCCACTGGTCAGGCATGAGTGGGTGCCGGATACTGGTATCCTCCAGAAGGGTAATCAGCTCAGGGTGATAACCCCTCTATGGAGGTTCATTGCAAGGTGTGTAGATATAAGAGAGTATGAGGTGCCCTGCCTTGTTATTATTTTATGTTGGACAGGTGTGAACTTGAATATAAAGTGCCACAACTGAAGGATAA
>JAADHP010000172.1 GCA_013151785.1 Nitrospirota bacterium
AAGCTGAAAAGATATTCGATGTCCCGGCAGAGAAGATTCTTGGCAAACCTCTGTTCTCGATTGCACCCTTATACTCATCAGAGAGGGAAGACAAGTGCTTTTTAAAACATACGATCAAGAACAAAGAGGTGGTTTTCTATAAAACATCCTTCCTGCATAATGGAAAGTTTGGAGGAGAACTCTTTCTATTTGATGTACTGGGTGATTCCGACTCAAAAGATAAATCCGCTTTTTCTCTGGACATTACTCAGACATTTGAATCCTTAATGGAAAGCTTTTATGACGGAATTATCATTATCGAGGGCGACCGTATAGTCAAGGTTAATAGCAGTTTCAGCAGAATCACTGGGTTGAAAGGAAAGACAATTCTTAACAGAAATGTAAATGACCTGGACGGTGAGACCCATGTATGTCTTCATACCATTCAGGAAGTTGTGAGACTGGTAAACCAGTTGAAAAAAAGCATTACAAGCATGGGAAAACTCCGGCAGGGCAATGAAATCTATGTAACCGGAACACCGGTCATTCATCAGGACCGTATATTTCAGGTAATTGTGCATATTCGTGACATCACGGAACTTCAGTTACTCAAGGATGAGGTATCCAGGCTTATGGCAATGTATCTTTCCACTCCTGAAAAGGCACGTATTTTACAACTAACAGGGGGAGAAATTATTGCCGAAAGTCGTATTATGAGAGGGATTCTGGATCTTATTGCAAGGGTAGCCCATGTAGACACCACTGTATTATTAGAGGGTGAAAGCGGTACTGGCAAGGAAATGTTGGCCAGGCTCATCCACCGTTTGAGTGCGAGAAGGCACGGACCCTTCATTCCTGTTAACTGCGGTGCCATTCCGGAAAATCTTTTTGAATCTGAACTCTTCGGTTACGAAAAAGGTGCATTTACCGGTGCTTCAAGAGATGGGAAGCCAGGGCTCTTCGAGCTTGCCAACCAGGGGGTCATTTTCCTTGACGAGATAGGTGAATTGCCACTTAATTGCCAGGTAAAACTCCTCAAGATAATCGAGGACCTTGAAATTATTCGTGTTGGCGGAACCTGTCCGATCAAACTGAACGTACGAATAATTGCAGCTACCAACAGAAACCTGAAAAAGATGGTTAAAGAAGGCAAGTTTCGTGAAGACCTTTTTTATCGTCTCTATATAGTACCTATCGAGATTCCTCCGCTGAGAAACAGACGAGAAGACATCTTTCCTCTCTCCTGGCATTTTCTCAGATATTACAACAAGAAATACAACCAGTCAAAAACCTTTTCTGCTGAAATCATACAGATCCTCGAATCTTATAACTGGCCTGGCAATGTAAGAGAACTACAAAATGTTATCGAAAGGATGGTGGTTTTGAGCAGTGAAGAGGTCTTACAGCCGCATCATCTACCCCATAACATATACAAGGACGAACATAACGAAAGTTCCATGATTCAGGTGAAAGGAATTATGACCCTTGAACAGGCCCATGCCCTGGTTGAAAAAAAACTGCTTGCACATGTCCTGTCTATAAAAAAGACCACGCGTGAGGCTGCACGGCTGCTTGGCGTGGATCACTCCACCATTGTACGCAAGATGAGGAAATACGGTCTGAAAAAAGGTGACGAGTTCTGAAACACCTCTAAAGTTCTCGACATCGTGTGTCTCAACACCACTGACCGACTGAGCTTATCCGAGGGCATTAAAAAGACTAATGTCTGTTGTCAGCCTGTCTCCTGAATTCATCTACCATTGTATTAGCTATACTGCACTCTTCGCCAAAACACTTGCGCCCTTCTTCGATAAGATACTCCAGTGCCTCTGCTTTAATCTGCAGGTATCTCTTTGAGGTAAGGACATGATAGTTACGTGGTCTGGGAAGATCAACATCAATGATTGTCTTTATCTGTCCTGGCAGGAATGTCATTATCAGGATACGGTCTGCAAGGAAAATGGCCTCTTCAAGCTCGGTTGTAATGAAAAGAGTGGTACAATTGGTCTTTTCATATATCTTCAGGTAATACTCCTGCATAAGCTCTCGTGTCAGGTCGTCAAGCCCCCTGAAAGGCTCATCCATTATCATGACCTTGGGTCTGTTGATTAACGCCCTTGCCAGTTCTGCTCTGCGCTGCATCCCCCCGGAAAGTTGTGCGGGATATTTGTCTCTGAAGTCCTGAAGGCCGACAAGCTCCAAAATTCGCGTAGCCTCATCTCGAGCTTCTTTTTTTGACATTTCTCCCCTCACGGTAGGACCGAATATTACATTTTCCATCACTGTCATCCATGGCCACAAAGCAGTTTCCTGGAAAACCATAAGTCTATCAGTCCCCGGCCCCTTCAAGGGTGCGCCATCGATTGTAATTTCCCCTGAGTCCGGACTGTCATATCCTGCAAGTATATTTGCCAGGGTTGACTTTCCACATCCCGAAGGGCCGATCAATACATTCAATTTCCCTGGCTCAACTGTCAAGGAACAATTCTCTAATACCTGAAAGGGTTCCTTTCCAGCCTTGTGAAAACGTTTACAAAGATTTCTCACTTCGATACGACCAACTTTTTCACATCTCATCCAGACCTCCTTAAAACAGCTTACGCCATGGCATCATTTTGTCTGCAATAATTTTTACTATACCACTGGAAAGCCATCCTGCAAATCCAATACTTATCATACCCACGATTATTGTCGGTGTATCACCTGCAAGATATCCTTCCCAGGTAAGTCGTCCGATACCTTTATCACCGGCAATCATCTCAGCAGCTATAACTACATTCCAGGTGATTCCGATACCTACCATCATACCTGTTGCAATAGAAGGGATGCTGGCAGGAAGGATGATCTTCCTGAATATATGCTGCGGTTTTGCACCCAGAGAAAGGGCAGAACGGTAGAGTTCCTTATCAATAGATGAGACGCCTCTCAGTACATTCAGAACAATTGTAAAGAAGGCACCTATGAAGGTTATAAAAGCAATACTCAACTCATTAGTGGGCCAGAAAAGGATGGATACAGGAACCCACGCAAGGGGTGGGATCGGACGCAAGACCTCAAAAACAGGAAAGGAGAGGTACTTGAATTTTCTGCTCCATCCCATTGCAAGTCCCAAGGGAATACCTAACACCTGGGCTGCAACAAAACCGTAAAAGACCCTCTTTGTACTGAACCACAAACTTACCCAGTATATTTTCTGGGTTATGAGGTTCACAAAGGTTTTCAACACGGTTACAGGTGTCGGGATATGTTTCATGAAAGGAATCTGAAGTATCACGAGGAGATGCCACACTACAAAGAATCCCAGGATTGCTATGGTACCATTAATGTTGGTTCTGTTCAACAATTTTTTTTGTAATCGCCTGACAAAAGATATCTCTTTCTTTACAAACATCTCCGGTACCCTGTTGTCTTTTGATACATTGGTCTCACTCATATCAGGCCAGCTCCCTTTCTCCTCGCTGGAAGGCCTTCAGGGCCTCTTCATGTACCGCATCCTTGGCCATCTCTTTCAGTTCCAGGAATTTTGGTGTTGAAAGCATCCGGTAGTCCCTTGGACGAGGAAGATCAACCTCAATGGTCATCCTTATTTTGCCCGGACGTGTAGTCATGACAACAACGGTGTCTGACAGAAATATGGCCTCTTCAAGGTCGTGAGTAATAAAATATATGGTCTTATGAAAAATATCATAAAGCTCAAGAAGAGCCTCGTGGCTGGCGCTTTTGGTCACTGAATCCATCCCCCTGAAGGGCTCATCTAAAAGCAATACAAGGGGATTGTTGATCAATGCCCTTACAATCTCCACTCTTCTCTGCATCCCCGAAGATAGCTGACCCGGATAAACATTTTCTATCTCTTTCAATCCAAGTCTGCTGAGCTTGTCACGTGCTATTTCTATTGCTTCTGATCTTGACATCTTTTTCTGTATCACCGGCCCATAAATTACATTGTCAAGCACTGTTTTCCAGGGGAATAATGCACCATGCTGAAAAACAACCACTCTGTCAGGGCCGGGTTTCGGTTTTACACCAGGAGCCGCTAACAGCTCATTATCAAGGTATATCTCTCCGTGTGTCAGAGAATCAAATCCGGCAATAATGTTAAGAAGGGTGGTCTTTCCGCAGCCCGATGGCCCCACAACTGCCACAAACTCTCCGGCCTTAATATCAAGCGAACAGTTCTCCAGTGCCACAACATGCACACCTTCCGGGTCGTAAATCTTGGTAACATTGCGTACTGATAAGGCACCTTTCCTTGTCATATCATTGTTATCAGATTTGGTAATTGTAGCCTTCTTTATGACCTCTTCATCTCCATTATTCCTCATAACTAACTCCCAGACCTCCTAACTCCTGCTCTTTCCATGCCATTAATCTTTTGCCCACATACCGTATCAAAGCACTGCTGGCATAACCGATAAATCCCAGCGTAACCATTCCAATAATAATAGTTGGATATTTTACAAGGGAATAGCCCTGCCATATCAGATATCCCAGTCCGTACTGTGCTGCAATCATTTCACCAGCCACAAGAGAAAACCATGCAGCACCCATTGAGATCTGAAGACCCGTAAAGATATAGGGAAGCGAACCCGGAATAACCACATCATAAAGAATTTCCTTGGACCCGGCTCCGAGACAGAGGGCTGCCCTGAAGTAGGCCTGGTCTATGGATTGAACCCCAAGCAGTGTGTTAAGTGTGGTAACAAAGAAGGCAACAAGAAAGGTTACGAAAATAACAGCCGGCTCTACTCCCGGCAGCATAAGAATCGAAAGAGGAACCCATGCCAGAGGTGGTATGGGTCTGATCATTTCCACAAGTGGAAATGAATATTCATAGAACCTCCTGCTCCAGCCCATTAACAGACCGAAAGGAACTCCAAGAATCGTAGCCAGTAGGAAAGCAACCGTGGCACGATAAGTACTATACAGGATATGCACATAGTATTCTTTTGTATATATGGATATGCCATAATAGGGATCACGGCTTAGCCATTCAATTACAACCTCGTCAGGACCTGGCAACCGATGAAAGGCATCAAAGGGCAACCAGTATACGGCAGCATACCAGAAACCTATAGTGAGCACAAAGCCAAGAATCAAAAGCCAGAATTTCTGACTTGTAAGAGTCTTCTTGATCTGAGAGAGTGTGGAAATTCCCGAATAACGAGCAAGCCTTTTCTGCTGACGATAAAAAATAAACAGAATAAACGATAGTACAAGAACCAGAGGTAATACAAAGTAGATATTC
>JAADHP010000211.1 GCA_013151785.1 Nitrospirota bacterium
AAAATAACAGGCAATGGGTATAGCCTTTGAACGGGTTTTGAAAATCAAATAAAGGTTCACCAGGAGGGTGAACCTGATTTTCACCTCGGAGGAGGCCATGGATGGCCTACGAGAATGAAGTGAGAAGGCTATACCCATTGCCTGAACCAATGAGTCAAAGGGCAAATTAAGAATATAAACAAACTGCATTATCAAGCATAAAAAATCGTGTGATGCTGATCTGTAAAGTTTTTTTGATTGAGAATAGAGAAAATAATATAAAATACCACAAAAGGAGGAGTAGGCCATGACACTTATTGAGATTATCAGGAACACGATGCTTGCAGGTTTTGGTGCCCAGGAAAAGATAAAAGAATTTGTGGATGAGCTTGTAAAGAAAGGTGAACTCAGTGAATCACAGGGTGCAAAGCTTGTAAAAGAGTGGACCGAGAGAGCAGAGAAGAGCACTGAGGATGTAACAAAGACCCTCTCGGACATTATTGCAAAGAGTCTTGAGAAGATGAATCTGCCTACAAAGGATGATATTGACAATATAGACAAAAAGCTCAAAACACTCTCTGCAAGAGTCAAGAAACTGGAAGAGGCCATCACAAAACAACCCTCTGAGCAAGAATAACACTGCTCACGGAAACGTGTAAATGTTACTTGAAATTCTGAGACTCAAACGGTTCTATAAAAACATAAATAGAGTCCGTCAGATAGTTAATGTCTTCATAAAACACGGGTTTGGTCACTTCATAGAACAACTCAATCTTCACAGGGTATTACCGCTTAGGAAACGAATCAAGATTCTTGGCGTACCGCCTGTAATGCCTCATACAATACCTGAGAGGCTGAGGCTTGCCTTTGCAGAGCTGGGACCATCCTTCATAAAGCTTGGACAGTTGCTTGCCTCCAGACCTGACCTAATAACCAAGGCTTATGCTGATGAGTTCAAAAAACTACAGGATGAGGTTCCTCCCTTTCCCTTCGAGGATGTCCTGAAGACTATCAACGAGGAGATGGGGGTTGATCCCTGGGAGATTTTTGAGGATATAGATAAAACTCCTGTGGCTGCTGCCTCAATTGCCCAGGTTCATCATGCCACACTTAAGGATGGCTCGCCAGTGGTTATCAAGGTTCAACGTCCAGGCATAGAGCAACAGATTGAGACAGATATATCCATTCTGAAGAGCATATCCAGCCTTATGATACGCTATATGCCTGAGACAGAATTTTTCAATCCAAGGGGGATTGTTGAGGAGTTTTCAAGAACCATTACCCGGGAGCTCGATTTTACAGAAGAGGCAAAGAATATGTGCAGGTTCAGACGTAACTTTGCAAATAACCCTCATATAGTAATTCCAAGGCTTTATCCTGATTTTGTTTCAAGAAGAATGATTGTGATGGAGAGGATTGATGGTGTGAGAATTGACAATATTGATGCTATAGAGGAAATGGGCTTGAACAGAACAGAACTTGCCAGAGTTGGTATTGATGCCTATTTCAAGATGTTTCTTGAGGACGGATTTTTTCATGCAGACCCCCATCCAGGAAATATTTTTGTGATGCCTGATGGAAGAATCGGTCTTGTTGATTTTGGTATTGTAGGCTGGCTGACACCTGACATAATGGAAAGTATTGCTGCAGCACTGGTGGCACTGGTTAAGAAGGACTTTGATGCCCTTGTAGACCAGTATATAAATCTTGGTCTCGTAACAGAGGATGTTGATCTGGAATCCTTCAAGAGGGAGTTCAAAAACGATATAAGAGACTTTCTCATTCCTCTTTACGATCTTACACTCTCTGAAATAAATATTGCCCAGTATATGGATACACTGCTACATATGGCTATAAAATACAAACTCAAGATACCTGCCGATCTATTGCTGCTTGATAAATGTCTTCTTATACTTGACAGCATTGGCAGGGAGCTTGATCCGAACTTCAATTTTATAAGTATTGCAGAACCCTATGCAACAAAGCTTATAAAAAGCAGATATAACCCAAAGAGGCTTTATGAAAAGATGGAACGTCAGTTGAACGAGTTCACCAGCTTTGCTGTTACCACTCCAAAGCAGCTTCAGATTCTTCTCAGAAAGACACTGAAGGACGAACTACATCTGAAGTTGACCCATACCGGAATGGATCGATTTATACGAGATATAGACCGTTCCACAAATCGTCTCTCTTTCAGTATAGTGATTGCCGCCATTATTCTAAGCTCTTCCATCCTTACGCTTTCAGGTACAGGTGGCAAGATATTTGATATTCCCCTTTTTGGTCTCACAGGGTTTATCATTGCCTTTGTAATGGGTTTATGGCTGCTTATTTCAATCATACGCTCAGGGAGGCTTTAGATGGACACCCTCAGGGTGGGTCACCTCTCCACTCTCTATCATACCTCCATAGTAATTCAGGCGATGCCAGAGATGATGGAAGACCTCTCTTTGAGCATGAGGTGGAGGCTTTTTGGTACAGGCCCCGCCATTGTTGAGGCCTTCCAGAGGAATGAGATAGACCTTGCCTATATAGGACTTCCACCGGCTGTTATAGGGATATCAAGGGGGGTGGATATCATCTGTGTTGCAGGCGGACATGTGGAGGGCACTGTTATATCTTCACATGGTAAGGCAGTTGGTTATCCTGAAACTGATGATCTGCCTTATATCCTTTCACAGTTCAAGAGAATCGGTGTTCCTGGCAAGGGGTCTATCCATGACATCATAATTGCAGATCTTATAAACACCCATGGCGTAAAGGCAGAGATATTGAACATGGCATGGGCAGATGAGGTGCTTGAGGCATTCATACATGGCCATGTGGATGCTGTCGTGGGAACCCCTGCCCTTGCAGAGGCTGTTATTTACTATGGAGGCGGACGGATTGTTTATCCTCCTCACAGATTATGGTCTGACAATCCAAGCTATGGAATCCTTGTAAGGAGGAGGCTGTTAAAAGAGTATAGGGATCATATAAAGGAATTCCTTCTGCTGCATGAGAGGGCTTCATGGCTGATAAGAAACAAACCTGTAGATGTGGCTGCTTCTGTAGCAGATCTATTAAGATTGGTGGATAAGAAGTTTGTTCTGGAAACCATCAGGATCTCACCTCATTATTGTGCAGACATAACAGATGGATACATTAACTGTACAATGAAACTAACGGAAAGAATGAAGTCTCTGGGATATATAGAGGGGGAGTTCAAAGAGACTGATATCTTTGATCTGGAGATAATAAGAGAGATTCATCCTGAACCTGCCCATTACAGGGATGCTATTAAAATCTGAGGCGAATTTTACAGGGCAGATGTAACAGAATACCCCAGATGGACAGAATTATTCACCCTGCCTGCAAAACACGTCAATAAGTTGACTATTAAGGATTGTCAGTCCTGTTAATATCAGGTTGATATTCAAGCAAAAAATCGTTTCCGACCTTTGCTGAAGCCTGGCATAAATATTGTATATTGATTCTTTGGTGCTCGCACTGAGCACAGTGGAAAATACAAAGACTCAGACCTCTTATTATTCAAGGAGGTGAGGAAACGAGGTGTACCCCTGAAAGGTATTAGCAGACGTCTCACATTACTGGCATTCCTCATAGTCACAATTGTTATTGTGATAGCCTATCTTTATGAGGGTTTCCAGCATAAGAGGTTGCATGACGAGATACTCAGGGATGTCGTTGAATCTCCGCAGGGTCCGAGGGCATTACTAAAAGAGTTCATTGTAAGAAAGATGAGGAATGGTGATATCGAGGATTTAAGAGAGGAGTTGCTCGTATTTCAGAAACTCGGACTTCTGCAGCATATATGTATCTTTGACAGTTCAGGACGCCTGTGGTTCCGTTCTGGAACTTCTCCTGTGCGTCTTCCTGTATTCAATGATAAGGAACTGATTTGTACTGCATGCCATGGAAAGAGAGGGAAACACGACCCTGACAACTTCACCTTTGCACTCAGGAACGGAGTTGCCTGTGAGAGATGCCATGGCAGTTCAAAGGGGACCATCGGATATGTGTATGCCCGTATGGTGCTGCCCGGTATGGATCTGATAGAGCAGAGTGACAGGAGAGAGTATCTTTTTATCTATTTCATAATGGGTGCAATAGTTCTATTCATAGGGGGTGGATATGTCCATTACTACATAGTAAGAAGACTGCAGGCAATCAACAGGGCCATAACCTCCTTTGAGGCAGGACAATGGGAGCCTGTTAAAGATGAGACCGAAGATGAAATTGCAGAGATATCACGCTCCTTCAACAGGATGGCGGAGCGGATTATTTCTACACAGGCTGAGTTGAATAAATCAAGGGCATATCTGAAAAATCTCCTTGACAATATGACAGATATGGTGGTTGTTATTGACCGTCAACATGTTATCCAGTATGTCAACAGGGCAACCCTTGAGTTTCTGAACAAAGGTGAATCTGATGTAATAGGCAGGAAATGCCATGAGGTATTTCATAAAAGTCCTGTACCATGCTACCTGGATGAAATCCATGGGTTGAATGAGTGCGGACTCCGCGTGGCCTTCAGCGGTAGGAGGTTCAGCGCTGTCCATTCCCATATAACAGACAATGGCAAGCTTTATATACATTTACAGTACATACCCTTCTATCAGGATGGCGCTATTTCCTATGTAATCGAGATGGCAAGGGATATTACGGAGACCTATAAACTGAACGAACAAAAGGCCATCCTGGCAACCTGTAATGAGACCCTGCAGAATGTGACAGAGCTGTCAGAACTCACGGACAGACTTGTCGTGATTGGCAAGGAGAAATTCAAGGCTGATGCCATCAACATCTTTCTTTATGATAACAATACAGGAAGACTGCAGCTATTCAAGGCAGACTGTGACAATCCATTACTGATTGAACATATAAGAGAGGTGGATCTTGATGAATGTGTTGCCTCCTATGCTGTTGAAAGTGGCGAGCCTTATGTGGCCGAAACAATTGAGGAGTTCCCAGAGGGCAGGCTGAAGCCATTGTTGAAAGAAGCTGGAATAAACCAGATCATAAGCATACCTATAAAGGAAGGCAGCAGGGTAGTGGGAGTTTATAATCTTGCCTGCAGAGATGCCTTTCATTTCAGAAAGGAGGATGGCCAGTTCTTAGGACTCCTGATGGAAACCATAAACAGGGTTTACCAGAGGATCAGACATTATGAGGAGGTTAAAGAACACGGAGAACGACTAACCACTATCA
>JAADHP010000011.1 GCA_013151785.1 Nitrospirota bacterium
GGCCACGACAATGGTTTTTAAGGAAGGCTCAAAGGGTAATGGTGCTGCCATGAGGGTTGCACCTATAGGTTTGCTTTACTGGTATGATGATAGCAGGATAATCCAGGGGGCTTACAAAGCGAGTATTATAACTCATTCAAATCCCCTGGCAATTGACGGAGCAGTATCCATTGCCCTGTCAATTGGGATGATTTTAAGGGGAGAGGATATATATACAATACCAGAAAGAATTCTGGATCACATGAATACCGATATGATGCGTAAGAAAATCAAGGATGTAGCAAGCCTGTTTCAGAGAGAGAAGACCGACAGAGAAGAGGTAATCAATCTGCTCGGAAACGGTGTTCTCACAGATCAGTCTGTCCCAACAGCCCTTTATGTGTTCCTGAGGTATGGGAGTGATTTTATTAAGGCAATTAATTATTCTGTTAGCCTTGGTGGAGACACTGATACCATTTCTGCAATGACAGGTGCCCTGTGTGGCGCATTGCTTTCATATGAGGCTCTGCCTTCAGAATGTATAAAGGCCTTAGAGAGTGCAGAAATCATCCTTAACAATGCAGACAGACTTTATGACCTGTCAAGAAAGCTTTTGAAATATAATAAGAACCTCCCCTGATCATAGGTGGGGGCTTCAATAACAAGGAAATCTGGGTGTTTGCAGGTTTTTTATCAGATGTTAATTCGTTATAAAGGGGAGCATATAATTAGAACTTGATTTTTATTTATAAAAAGTTTTTTAATATTGTAACCATGAAATTGTCAAAGGAACTAAATTAGAAAAAAAGGAAGGATTATTTACATGGCTAAAGGTAAACGATTAAAAAAGGAGTTAACAGAAGAGGAACGTATGGCCATGCCCCTGTATCCGATCGGAGTGGTCGCTGAGTTGCTTGGTACCACAGATCAGACCCTGAGATTATATGAAAAACATGGCCTGATCAAGCCAGCGAGAAGAAATAAGAACCGTTATTACTCAGAGAATGATATCAAGTGGTTGAGGTGCCTCAGAGAGCTTATCCATGTTAAAAAGATCAGCATTGAGGGTATAAAGAAGCTCCTTGAATATGCACCATGCTGGGAGATCACAGAGTGCGCCAAGGAGAGAAGAGAGCGATGTTCAGCCTACATTGACCGCAGTAAGCCCTGCTGGGAGCTTAATCGTCTCATATGCAATCGGGAGACAGGCAAGATCTGTGAAGATTGTATAGTTTACATATCCAAAAAACAGAAAATAAAAAAACAGTCTATTTGAATTTAATGCTCTCCGGTTTAAAGTCTGGATCAAGCAGATAGGCCTCCTTGAAATATTTCATTGCCTCACTGTGTTTTCCCATCTTATACAATGCATACCCTAAAAGATAATATGCAGATGGTGTTGGTTTTTCCTGGATATACCTCTGGAGGATCTCTGCAGCATCAGAAAATCTCTTATCCTTATATAATTTCAATGCCCTCTCATAATCACCACTTGTTTGAGCATGCAGATCAACAATGGTTATACTGGAAAACAACAACAGGGTTAATAATAAGGCAATAATTCTCATAACAATATCCTCCTTTCAAAAAATTTTCCATCCAGGCTCTGTACCCTTTATGAAATACTCTTCATAGGATGAAGAAAAGAGCGTCCGTTTGCCTGTCTTCTTATTGATTTTTAATTTTACAACATTTTTGGGTTTAATGAAACCCTCTTTTTTATCTTCTATTACAACTGATCTCATAAACTTCCTCCATACAGGTGCTGCAACACGACCTCCTGTCATTCCATCTCCAAGTGATCTTCCATCATCGTAACCGATCCATACCCCCGATAACAGGGAAGGCGTATATCCAATAAACCAGGCATCCCTGTAATTATCTGTAGTGCCTGTCTTACCTGCTGCTTCAAAGGGTACTCTGGCAGCCCTTCCAGTTCCCTTCTTTATAACATCCTGAAGGATTGAGGTTATTATGAATGCTGTCCCTTCAGATATGACCCTTCTGCCTGCGGGTCTATTAAATTCAAGCACTTTACCATCCATATCAACTACCTTTTTTATTGCAATGGGTTTCATCAGATATCCCCTATTCACAAAGATGGTATATGCACTTACCAGTTGCAGGGGGGAAACCGTAATAGAACCAAGGGCTATACTCAGATCGCGAGGAATATCCTCTTTTTTGAATCCCAGTTTAATGGCAAAATCAATAATATCAGAAAAGGGCAGCCTTTCTGCTATCTTCAGTGTTGCAATATTTAATGATTCAGTCAGTGCCTCCCTGAGGGTTACCACACCATGGAACTTTCTGTCATAATTTTGTGGCTTCCAGAGTCTGCCATTACCGAGTTGATATGTCACAGGAACATCTTTTACATGTGTGGCAGCAGTAAGGCCCTTTTCAAGAGCGAGGGCGTAAATAAAGGGCTTGAAGGCCGAGCCGGCCTGTCGTCTGGCCTTTACTGCCCTGTTGAACTGTGTTCTTCTGTAATCGTATCCTCCTGTCATGGCGATTATATAGCCTGTTTTAGGCTCTATTGCCACAAGGGCACCCTCCACCTCTGGCTCCTGGGACAATGCAACATGGGCAATACCATTTTGAATCTTTAAGAGCTTTACAATTATAACATCCCCTGGTGATATTATCTGTGTCAGCGAGTGAGTGCCTTTGGCTCTTTTCCCCCTCATTGCCCACAGGGCATCTGTTCTTTTTAATATCCCATATGCTCCGTTAACCTTCAGTATGGCCCTGTTGTTGTAGACCCTGAGTACGGTTGCCTTTAGATTTTCTCCTTTAAGACCCCTTATCATTTCTGCTGAGACAGTTCTCTTCAATTCCCTTTGAATATCAATATTGTCAATATGATAAAGTGGGCCTCGCCAGCCCTTTTTCAGATCTACAGCCTCGATACCTGAAGAGAGGCGTTTCTGTGCCTGTATCTGTGCCCAGCGTCGAAGTGTTGTATAGACCTTAAGTCCCCCTTTATAGACCCGCTCAATACCATATTTGTCTTCCAGGTAGTCTCTTATATAAGAGAGAAAATATCCATATATGCCTGTGCCCTCAGGTAGTGATTTCAGCTTCAAAGGGATAGTTTCAGCATATCTCCTCTCAGAGGGTTTGAGATAACCCTCATGTTCCATTCTTGATAAAACCACCCTTGCTCTTGCTTCAGCCCTGTTTAAATCACGATAGGGTGAGTAGAGGTTCGGTGCCTTCAGCAGTCCTGCCAGCAGGGCTGCCTCTTTTATATTGACCCTTTTAACGGACTTGCCGAAATAAAGACGTGATGCATCCTCAACCCCGTAGGCCCCACTGCCAAAATATGCCCTGTTCAGATATAGCTCCAGTATCTCCTCTTTTTGAAGATTCCTCTCAAGTTTGAAGGCTATTATGGCCTCTTTTATCTTCCTCTTGATGGTCTTTTCATGGGAGAGATATAGCATTTTTGCAAGTTGCTGGGTAATGGTACTTCCTCCTTCTTTGAAGCTCATATGAATTATGTCTTTTATCAATGCCCTTGTTATGGCAAGATAATCAACACCCCTGTGTTTAAAAAACCTTGAGTCCTCAGTTGCAATTACCGCGTTTATGAGATCTGAAGGTATATCTTTGAGTTTTATGTACCGTCCATTGTAGATCTTGAATTCCCCAATAAGCACATTATCTGAGGCATAGACCTTTGTGCCCTGAGGAGGGTGCATCTTTTTCAGTACCTCAACAGGGGGTATGTCCTTCAGGATGGTAAAGTAGAATACACCAGCACCCACTATCAGAGAGAGGGTTAATAGCTTTATAAAAAGACAGACTTTTTTCATAAACTAACACTTTAAGTAGAAAGAATAACTTTTTGATATATTAACATAATTAGCAAGATAATATCATTTACTATTTAAATGCAAACTATAATACCAGTTCACCCAGTTCAGATGATACAAGTTCCTGAAGGGCAGATACAGCCTTAAATGCTTGCTTCAGGAGGTCCCTGTCATGGGATGATAATGTGGAGGGCCTTACAAAAGTGTCAATAGGTTGACCATGGATAAATTTTTCGACCTGTGATTTAAGTGCATAATGCAGCAGGATAACAAAGGCAGATGCAAAATACTCTCCATCGTCCTTATGGATAACCCCCTTTTCCACAAGGGCCTCGATGCGCTTTATTGTCATTGTCTCTCTGATACCATGCATTATAGCCAGAATCCTGACGCTTTCTACAATAAATATAAGGCCGCTCCGTTTGATATCCAGCTCTCCGCGGTGTGGGCCTTCTTTTTCTGTGATAAAGTTACCGAACAACCCTATGGGAACCTTATGGGAGCCCTCTTCCTCATGAAGCACCCGTAAGGCCTCATGATGCTCTTTTAAGACCATAAAAGAAAAATCCCTGACTTCATTGAAGAGATTTAGATTGCCAAATACTGGATAAGAGTCATAAAGGATTGTCAGGTACCTTGTCAATGCGCTTATCTGGGATTCGAACCAGTAAAGGATCTGGATTTTCCATTCCTTTACTGTTTTTCGCCAGGTTGGGTTCATACACATTATATAGCCTGGACAGTACACATATCCTATATGGTTAAGCATCTCTGATAGTTTCCATGAAAGGTTCATGTAGTATTCTTGGTTTTCATAATATGTATCTGTATCCTCGATAATCATTCCGTGGTCCTGGTCAGCAGTGAGCAGACTTTCTACCCTTCCATGACTTCCGGAAACGAATATATTTATATCGTGAGGAGGCTCGCCTAACTCTTTCAAAGCCATTTCTATAGCCTTTTTGTGCAGATCCTGGTTGATCAGAGAAATCATCGTTACAATGTCCAGGGAGTTAATACCGATAGAGAGTTTGTCAGCAGCAAGCTGAGGGAGCTTGTACTTTATTTCCCTGAGGTCATTGACATTTTCTGCATTATGTATCTCGTTGATGATCGCTAAGGGTTCAGGGTGTCTGAGTTTGAGAAGTTGTCTTAATGTAACAATTCCTTTGATCCTTCCACCTTCAACTATGGGTAAATGCTTGATTCTCCTGAGAGAAAGAAGGGAAAGTGCCTGATAGATTGTGTCATCAGGGTTCAGGGTTATGGGGTCAGGGGTCATCAACTGAGACACTGTTAACCGGTCAATGGGAATATCTCTTTTAAATCTTGCAAGCCACTTTAAA
>JAADHP010000053.1 GCA_013151785.1 Nitrospirota bacterium
GGCATTGACTGTACCCGTTTTAGAAATAGTTGAGAAAAGTAAGAATCCTCTTTTGGGAAAGCATAAATCTTGGCGCAGAATTCTATTGAAAGAAAGGCAACCCCATAGCCTTTTCATTATAGGTCGATGATGGAGGAGATTGACCGAGAATTATCTCACAAACATCGGATAGCTTAACGATTTCTCTATTCTTCACGCCGCCAGCACCTCATTTAACTCCTATAAAGTAGTTCGGCAGGGATTAACGGATGTCCACACCTGCCTTTCAGAAATTTACAGCCCTCTTTATCTTCTTAATCTGTCTTTCAACATAATACTTCCCTGGAATAAGCTCTGAAACACTGGTCTTGTATCTGTTCAGATTTCTTCTTGATAACCATCCATAATGCTGAAGCACGCCTACAAGAATTGCAGGATTTATTTTTAGTTCATCTGCACCATTAAGCACCCTTTTTTGAGAGATATATTTTTTGAAGGGTTCAAAATATTTCAAAATCCTGTCTGTTTTCAGCATCTTCTCAGCGAATTTGTTTGCCTCTTCTTCCTCTTTGGTTGTTAAATCATCCAGATTATCTATGAAAAAGTCATCCTGGTTTCTCAGATGCAGCAATATATGGCCTATCTCATGGGCAATTGTGAACCAGAAGTTATCCACCCTGTCATATCTTTTCGTGTAAACCATCACAGGATTGTCTCCATCAAAAAAACATGCACCGTCTACATAGGTCTTCTGTAAATGGCTTAAAACAAAAAACTTTATCCCGGCTTCATTTAAGGCTTCAAGGAGTAATTTGACCCCGTTGACGGATGCTGTATACTGATGGAAATCCGTTGCCAGGGAATCAAGTTTGAGCTTATTGTAAGGCTCAGCTTTAAAATACTTTGCACATTTTTTTGCCATCCTAAACCATGTCAGTGCATAGTATTTGTTATATTGAGTGAAAGCCCCGGACTTTCTGAAATTCGGCATACCATCTCTATCCATAAAGGAAAGGTCCATCTCTTCAATACCCCAGAACCGCTTAACCTGTTCTATCAATCCATTGGTATCCCTGATTTTATCCAGCCAGCCTTTCTTTATCATTTCATTTACAGGCATTCGCTTATATATTTCCGCCCTGATTTCCACATCTTTTGCTTTGGAATCCTCATCCTTTAATCTCAATCTATAATTCGTGTCAAGATTTATCCAGTACTGAGGCGATTGTCCAAATGCCCTGCTCAGGAGCTTTGCCATCTCTATGGTTATGGACTGTTTGTTCTGAGTAAGTTTGTTTACAGACTTCAGAGAGACGCCTAAAATGCTCGCAAGGTCTTCCTGCCTCCAGTTACGGGCCTCCAGTTCTTCTTTAACAAATTCTCCCGGCCCTATGTTTAAGAAAGGTTTATATTTTACTGCCATGGTTAATCTCCATAATGTTTTGAAATCTCTAAAATATAGACTGTCCCTTTAGTCCTTTCCTCATCCTCCCATTCAATCTCAATCTCTAACCTGTATTTATTATCCAACCGCAGGGAAAACCTGGCTTCAAAACCCTGCAGACGTTCAAAATTCAATGAGGGTGTCTTCCATAAGTCGTATATATCGACAGCAGCCTCTATTTGCTGTATTCTCATAAAAAATTTCTTGATAACCCCGGGAGGCAGTGCATACTTTCTGGTCTTTCCTTTTTGATAAAGATGAACAAGGTGTTTGTTCCTGAATCCAATCTGCAAGATCTAATCCTCATCTTATTTAATAGTTTAACCAGGATTTAAAAAAATGTCAAGTTAAATTTAACCTGAAAGGTTAAAATGCAATATTACATTTTACGCTGCCAGCACCTCATTCAATTCATCCATGATCACCCACAACTCCTCTCCAAACACTTGATAGACCTTGCCCAACCCACCTTCAGGCTTGAACGGAACAGAATCGAAATCATCCTTTTCAATACCGAGACTTCCAATAATATGGTCTTTAATCATTTCAAGCCAGTGTAGCTGTTCTTCGGTAAAATTTTTACTGCCTGTCTCCTGCTTTGACAGCCATTCATCATACCTTTTCTGAACATGCTCTGCAAAAGGCTCCAGTTCAGCCTCCTGATGCAGAGCAAATCGAATTAATGAAACCAGATCAGTGAGTATCTTCTGTGCACTTGCCCCCCTTACCTTCGACTTTTCAAGGGCTGCATAGGCATCCCAGAGTCGGTCAATCTGCCAGAGGTATGGGGGCTTTTCTATTATGCTCGCAAGCTCTTTGATCTGCTCAAAGCGGAGTCTATCCTTGTAGGGTTTACTATACAGTATCTGCAGGGCGGTTATCTCATCTTTATGATCTTTGATAAATTGCTCAAAAGAGGTCACCATACCTTTAGCTTTTTCCAAAGCCTCAGCACTGAATCCCACTTCTGTGACTTCATCTTTACTTACAGTATCAATCGTCTGCTCGATAGTTTTATGTAATTCAGCAAGTTTCTTGCGCAGCTTCGGATTATGGAGAGGTTTGACAGCTTCTGTTTTCATTTTGTCAGCAGCCTGCTTGATCTGTTCCTCAGTAGGCCTGCCTGTCTCACTTTGTTCGGTGCAGGCAAGTTCTATATGATTGTCAGGATTGACTGCCTGAACAAGATCGCCTGTCAATTCTTTAAGGCTTTTACCCCCGCCGAGTTCCTTAATTTCAGCCTTATCCTCCGGACTTATCTTTTTATCCATTCTTGCAAGTCTTCCGGCTATGGATGAAAGGACATCATTCTCAATATTTCCGAGCGCAACGGCCTGAAGAAGCTTTTCCAGGGAAACACTTCTCTTCTTTTCCAAGGGACGTGAATCAGTCTTGTCCTTCTCACAGACACCCACAGCATCGACAATGATGAAATGTGTTTTGCTTTTGGCATCAGGAGTTACCGACTGCAGATCATTGTCATTAATAACCCGCACTCCACGTCCTTTCATCTGCTCAAAATAGGACCTGGACTTTACTGAGCGGAGGAAAAGAACTATCTCCAATGGTTTTACATCCGTGCCTGTGGAAATCATATCTACAGTCACTGCAATTCTTGGATTGTAACAGGTTCTGAATGAGGCTATAAGGTCATCCGTACTCATGCCGGTTGTTTTGTACGTAATTTTCTGGGCAAATTCATTCCCTTTCCCAAACTCTTCCCTGACAATCTTGACGATATCCTCAGCATGTGAGTCATCTTTGGCATAAATGAGGGTCTTTGGTACCTCTGTACGTCCGGGAAATATCTCGGCAAAGAGTTTATCCCTGAACGTCTTAATGACTGTCCTGATCTGGTCTATTGACACTACATCCTTATCAAGCTGGTTTGCATTATATTCCAGCTCCTCATCCAGCCTTTCCCAGCGAACAGTGCGTGTTTCACGGTCACGTATGTCAACATAGTAGCCTGCTTCAACTCGTGAGCCACCTTGGGTAATTTGTGTGCGAATCCGGTAAACGTCATAATTTACATTGACCCCATCAGCTACAGCCTGCTCGTGGGGATACTCCATGACTAAATTCTGACGAAAGAAGCCAAAGGTCTGCTTGTTGGGAGTAGCCGTAAGCCCGATAATAAATGCATCAAAATACTCAAGAACCTGACGCCACAGGCCATAGATCGATCTGTGGCATTCATCGGTAACGATGATATCGAAGGTCTCAGGAGGAATATCACGGTTATATTCTACAGGCGGAGGTTCTTTATATAGATCACTATGGTCAAAAATTGATTCCTCATCAAGCTCTTCATCAATTTCCTCACCTTTAAGTATGGAATACAATCTCTGGATAGTAGAGATGCATACCCGTGCGGTTTTATCTATCTGATTTGATTTAAGCTGCTGGACTATATATTCTTCGGTAAACTTGAAAGGGCTGTATGGAGATTCAAATTGCTTAAATTCTTTGAGAGTCTGGCGGCCCAGATTAGCCCTGTCAACGAGAAACAAGACCCGTTTGGCTTTGGTAAATCTGATGAGACGGTAGATGAAATTAACAGCCGTAAAGGTCTTACCGCTTCCTGTAGCCATTTGGATAAGGGCACGCGGACGATTCTCAGCAAGAGATTTCTCAAGATTCTTAATTGCTCTGGTTTGCGCAGGCCATAGGCCTTCCTCACTGAGCGGCGGCATGTGGCGGAGGCGTTCACAAAGGGTTTTGCCTCGAAAGCCATACTCTTCATGTGCTTCTGCAGCCTTATCAAATTCAACTTTCTCATCGAGCCATTCAGCCAATGTTTCAGGACGGTGAAAAGAAAAAACCTGACGAGAGCGGGCGTCAGGTTCAAGGTAATTGGTAAACCTGGTTTCTACGCCGGTTGATTGATAACAGAATGGTAAAGGATTATCCCAGGCAGGCAAAACATCTGGAAGGCCCTGGCGATATTTTTCAGATTGGATTTCAACTCCGGTAAGAGTAGTGCCTACCTTTTTCGCTTCAATAACTCCGGCAGCAAGGCCATCTATATAGAGGAGATAATCAGCATACCCATAGCCCTGTTTCAGGGGGAACTCCCGTATAGCAACGCCTTTATGGGCATGAATATTGACATGATTAATGTCCTGGACGACCCATCCAGCTTTCACCAACATTTTATCAATTTCTTGTCTGGCTTTTTCCTCTGGAGTCAATTAACCATCCTTGCAGCGATTCCAAGTACAGGTGATGAGTTCAAAATTCCATTTTATGTAAGAGCAACCCTCCGTGGAAATTCTCTTTAATACTACTTGGTTTCAGGCAATAATTTCAACAAAACAGTGGGAGGGTTGGAGGTCTGGTCTCAACATTTGACATTTGACTGCAGCCAACCCATGGTTATCATTTGAAAATGCAGTTGATAATGGCAGGAAACTGGAAGGAAAATGTTAAAAGTGGTAACGATAATGAGAAATGTTGAATGTTGAGACCTGACCCCTAAGGATTATCGTGTTCTTTTGCCTTGTGGTTTCCTTACAGGTTGAGCCTTTTTTTTCACCAGCTCAATAAAGTTTACAGAGGGAAGGATGAATTTGCCATGAAGACAATTGGCGGTAGCCTGTGCCACGATTCCTCTTGCAGTTCCGTACAGGATCACGAGGCCGTTTAACCCTATCATTTTTTTTATTGTTTCCTCTTCAGTTCCCTCCGGGAAACTGAAGAAGCCGTTAAGTTTTAAATGTA
>JAADHP010000164.1 GCA_013151785.1 Nitrospirota bacterium
AGAGACCCTTGACGGAATAAAAACCCTTACAGCATCATTACAACAGCTTGTTAATGAGAACAGGGAAGGTATCACAGCCTCTGTTACAAGTATCTCAAAGGCAGCAGAGACATTCAGTACCAAGGCACCTGAGCTTATTGAAAGACTGAACAGCATGGCAGAAGAGTTGAAGGGCCTAATACAGGAAAGTAAACCACGGCTTCTAAGCATTGCAGAGAAAACGGATGAGACGCTGGATAATGTAAAGGCAATCACTGAAAGGATAAACAGAGGGGAGGGAACCCTTGGAAAGCTTGTCACGGACGAAAGCCTCTATCATTCTGTTAACAATGCTGCCAGGGGTGTGGAACGGACCATTGCAAAGATTGAAAGGTTCAGGACCTATCTGACGTTCAGAGGAGAATATCTATCCAAGCCAAGCGATGGGAAGGGTTATTTCTATCTCACCCTCAAACCCAGACCTGATAAATACTATATACTCGGCATTGTGGGTGACCCTCTCGGCAGGGTAACCACCACCGAGACCATAACAACCAGAAACGGTGTTACCACTGTTGAGAAAGAGGAAGAGATAGAGAAAAGGATTGAATTCACCGCTCAGTTTGCCAAGAGATTTGCCAATACAGCCCTGAGAATAGGCATTACAGAGAATACCTTTGGCGTTGGTGCAGATCAATTCTTCCTTGATGACAGGCTGAAGCTCTCTGCCGATATCTGGGATTTTGGCAATGATGAAGAAGGGGCCAAGAACCCACATCTAAAGATCGGTCTTGATTATAACATCTATCACGGGTTGTTTATAAGCGGAGGTGTTGACAATATCCTGAACTCCAGATGGAGGGGGGTCTTTATAGGTGGCGGGGTAACATTCGAGGATGAGGACTTTAAGTACCTCTTTGGCACTGTACCAAAGATACCCACAAAGTAACAATGCATAAAAGAATTGGCGAGATATTAGTCGGCCTGGGGTACATAACAGAAGAAGCACTTCAAAGGGCACTGGAGCTACAGGAGAAAGAACCAGATAGGAGACGTCTTGGCGAGATCCTTGCGGAGATGGCACTCAGAGAGGAGGAACTTGTTCAGGCCCTCTCGATTCAGTTTAGCATTCCTGTATTATCAAAGGATGATCTTCCTGATAAACTTCCCCTTGACAGGCTGTCACAGGAGTTTCTAAAAGAGAACCTCATATTGCCTCTCAGGATAGAGGATAATCAACTATCTGTAGCGATAGCTGATCCGGTCAATATGGAACCCCTTGAGGCCATCGAGGCTACATTTGGTTATGATGTCAAGCCATATCTTACCCATAAATCCGTGATCATTTCACATCTTAATAGACTCTTTGCCTCAAGAGAGGCAATGATGAAGAAGGCACTTGATGATGTCCAGGAGGATATTCCGGTAGAGGAGTCGAAGGTTGAGGTAGATACCCTTACAGGACTTGCACAGGAAAAGGGGATAATACAACTGGTGAACCTTTTAATTGAGAATGCCGTCAGAGACAGGGCAAGTGATATCCATATCGAGCCAGAAGAGGATATCCTGAGAGTGAGATATCGAATCGATGGTGTCCTTTATGATAAAGAGGTTATACCTGTAAATATGACCCCTGCGGTGACCTCGCGTATTAAACTCCTTGCCACCATGAACATTGCTGAGAGGAGGCTCCCCCAGGATGGAAGAATCAGAGGTAAATATGCAGGTAAGGAGATTGATATAAGGGTATCCACGATTCCCACTGTACATGGCGAAAGCATAGTGATGAGGGTTCTTGACAGAGGTTCGATTTTTATTGGCCTGGAAGATATTGGTTTTGATGAGATATTGTTGAAACACTATATTGAGTTAATCCACAGACCCTATGGTATGATTCTGATTACAGGTCCTACGGGGAGTGGAAAAAGCACAACACTCTATGCCTCTCTTGACAGGATTAACTCCCCCGACAAAAAGATAATAACCATTGAAGAGCCTGTGGAGTATGTTATGAAGGGGATAAATCAGATAAATGTCCAGCCCAGGATAGGACTGACCTTTGCAAATGGTCTGAGGCATATTGTGCGTCAGGACCCTGATATTATCATGGTAGGGGAGATCAGAGATCTTGAGACCGCTGGAATTGCCATTCATGCTGCCCTTACAGGCCATCTGATATTCAGCACACTCCACACCAATGATGCACCAGGTGCTATAACAAGACTTATGGATATGGGAGTGGAAAATTATCTCGTCTCATCCACCCTCATTGGCGTTATGGCCCAGCGCCTTGTAAGGAGGGTCTGTACACATTGTAAGGTGGAGGATCTTAAAAATAAAGAGATTGCCTTTGAATTTAACATAAACAATACCATATACAGAGGAGAGGGATGTGAACACTGCTCATACACTGGCTACCTTGGAAGGATTGCAATATTTGAATTGTTGATCATAAATGACGAAATCCGTGAGATGATCATGGAAAAGGCCACCACAAGGGAACTGAGACAAAAGGCTATTGAGCAGGGCATGAGAACCCTGAGAGAGGATGGCCTGGAAAAGGTTAAACAGGGTATTACCACTATAGATGAGGTTCTAAGGGTTACCCAGGTAGAATTGTAGTAAACCCAAATCCAGCTGTAAGAACGACAAAGAATAGCTGAAAGCAGTGGTATGGTAGAGTCTGAACGGATTTGAATTTTGCACAAGATTCACCAGGAAGGTGAATCGCAAAATTCCCTCGGAAGCAGCCATGGATGGCTGCTGAGAATGATGTGTAAGACTCTACCATACCACTGCTATAACTTTATCGCTGGATTTGGGTTATAGAATCTTTTGTGACAATAATGCACTACTGTAATAAAACTCTAACCCATAATAATTTACATGTTTATCAGACAGCGCTGATTACCTGTCATGACTCGGTCTCTGTAAGCTGAAAAACCTCTATGGCAACCTCAGGGCAGAAGGTGGCACACAATGCACAGCCTGTGCACTCATCCATTGAGATAACCTTTGCAGGATAATAACCACTGGAATTAAAATCAGTATCAATCTCTATTATCTTCTTTGGGCAGGTAATTACACAGAAGCCACAACCCTTGCAGAGTTCTCTATCAATCCGAATCTCGCCTTTCATATAACCTCCTGTTCCTTTATTTTTATCAATTCCTCGGCATGTTTAAGTGATGCCCTGGTGACAGAGCCACTGAGCATACGGGCAAGTTCCTCAATCCTTTCCTTGCTATCAAGTGTCCTAACCACCACCTCTGTGGATGCCTTATCTGTGCGTTTGCTTATATTGATGTGATGGTCAGCCCTTGCTGCAATCTGCGGCAGATGTGTTATGCATATCACCTGATGCCCTCTGGAGAGGTCCTTTATACGTCTGCCCACTGAGTCGGCTGTCTTCCCTCCCACGCCAGCATCTATCTCATCAAATACCACAACAGGCACCATGTCAACATCAGTGAAGATGCTCTTCAGTGCCAGCATCACCCTTGACAGCTCACCTCCAGAGGCAACCCTGTTCAGAGGACGTGGAGGCTGCCCTGGATTGGCTGAGAACAGAAATTCCACATGGTCCTTCCCGGAAGAGGAAAGTTCTGCATCCTTTATCTCCACCCTGAAGAGGGGATGCTGAAAGGCAAGCTCTCTGAGCAACCCCTTCATCCTGTCCTCTATAATCTTTGCAGTCTCCTTTCTTTTAACACTGAGCATATCTGCCTTCTCATTAAGCTCCTCATATACAAGTTTCATCTCCTTCTCAAGTCCTTCAAGGCTTTCTTCAATACCCATCAGTTCTTCAAGCTCCTTTGCTGCCTCCTCCCTGTATCTCAGAATGGTCTCTATGCCCTCACCATACTTTCGTTCAAGCCTTTCTATAAGGTCAAGCCTTTTCTCCACAAAGTCAATCCTCTGGGGATCAATATCATACTTTTCACGGAAATCCCTGAGCAGATAGAATGCCTCCTCAACAAGGGCCTCTGCCTCTTTTAACAGTTTTTTTATCTCTTCAGAGGAACTGTCATACCTTGAAATCTCTTCAATATTCCTTGAGACCTCACCAAGTGAATCAAGCACAGCCCTGTCACCTTCCCTGAGAAGATGGATTGAACCTTCAGTGAGTTCCCTGAGTTTTGAAAGATTCATCAGTATGGAGTGCTCCTCTACGAGTTCATCCTTTTCCTCTGGGTTCAGGGCTGCAGCATCAATCTCCTGGATCTGGAAATTGAGAAGGTCTATCCTGTGAGCCCGATCCCTTGCCCTTGCCCTGATTGTCTCAATCTCTTCCTGTAGTTTTTTGTACCTGTAGAATAGCTGGTAAACATCATCAGAGAGTTCCTGCAGATTGCCAAACTCGTCAAGAATCCTCCTCTGTGCCGAGGTGTTAAGAAGGCCCTGGTGTTCGTGTTGACCATGGATATCCACAATGCTCTGAAAGATATCTATCAGTTTGTTCAGGGTTACGGGTGAGTCATTAAGATAGACCCTGCTTCTGCCACTCCTGGAGATAACACGCCTTACAATCAGGTATTCATCAACAGGGATATCCATCTCTTTGAGAATACCCCTGTCATCTATATCAAATATACCAACTATATGTGCCTCTTCTGCACCAGCACCAACAAAGTCAGTGCTTGCCCTGCCACCCACAAGGAGTTCAATGGCATTAACAATGATGGATTTGCCAGCACCTGTCTCACCTGTGATCACATTAAGCCCCCTCTGGAAATCCACAGTGAGGTCACTGACTATGGCAAAATTCTTTATATTTATCTCTTTCAGCATCTTCCCTTCATAGCCCCCTTCAAAGATAACCTCCACATATCTTCTCCTGGTCTGTTCATTCTTCTATCACCGACAGGTTGATAAAGTTCATAGCAGTGGTATGGTTGAGTCTGAACGGTTTTGAATTTTGCATAAGATTTGCCGTGAGGGCAAATCGCAAAATTCCCTCGGAAGCAGCCAGGGATGGCTGCTGAGAATGATGTGTAAGACTCTACCATACCACTGCGTTTAGCATTTCTTCCTTATACTATATCTCTTTCGTCTCTTTTATGATAAAATAATACGATTAAATTTTTTAATCATACTATTATGACAGAGATATTTTACCAGGAAATGTCTTTATTAGAAAATC
>JAADHP010000093.1 GCA_013151785.1 Nitrospirota bacterium
TGTTTTCTCAAGAAGTTCTGTTATAATTCCGGCAATATTATGAGCCCGTGCACCTTCCCTTATCAGTGACGAGATAATAAGATGTATCTTTTCTCTTATCATTGAAAGTTGCTCTATGTTAAAGGCCTCTTCAATTTCCTTTATCAGTACAAGGGGGGAATAACCCTGAAGCAACAGAAAGTCATGGTTGGAAACCACCCCTTTGAATTCACCGCCATCTATCACTATAAGATGATGAATATTGAACCGTATCATCTTCAGAAGCGCCTCAAAACAGTGTTCATTCGAATCCATTCGTATCAGGGAGGGGCTCATTATATGTTTTACCGGCTCAGAAACATCCCTGTTTTTGGCAACCACCTTTTTCCTCAGGTCCCTGTCAGTAATTATTCCCACGGGAACACCTTTTCTTGTGACAATAAGAGAGCCAATGTTTTCGCGGCTCATGAGCTGGGCAGCCTCTTGGATAGTGGAGTCTTCATCAATTGTTACGGGTTCTCTTCTGACTAATTCTCCCACAGGGGTAGTGAACAAGGATCTGTCGGCCTGGCAGAGCAGAGAAAAACGTTTTCTTGTTTCATCATAGGTCTTGTCAATAAAGTTGACAAAGTAGGATTTCATAAAATACTCGTTCAGTACGGCATTGCGGTCAAGAAGTTGTTTGAGAACGGGTTTTTCTATTGCGTAGCAGATTACATCCTCTTCAGCCCTGATAGTGGCCCTTGATTTATCACCACTGATGGTGGATATGATTCCGAAAAGTTCACCTTCGCCTCTTAAGTCAATAACGATATCACTGCTGTTGTCAGATGTCATATAGACTTTGACAACTCCCCTTTTTATTACCCTGAGTGCATTACTTGGTGGACCGTCCTGGGTAAGTATCTTATACCCTCGGGGGTAATATTCAAGAGATACCCTTTCGGCAAGCCATGTTAGTTCACTTTCATTGAGTAAATGAAAGGGCGGTATGCCTTTTAAAAACCTTATGATCTCCTCTTTCAGCATTTGGGATATTAATAACTGCAAATTAAATACCAGACCTGTTCGTGCAGGTTAAAGATTTTAAAACCTGTTGAGATATAAATAATAAGTGTGAGTAGCACCCTGGTTATTTAGAATAAAGTAATAAAGAAAGGGAAGATTGTAACAAAATGTTACATTTTGTCTGATCGGCATGGTGTGTTTTCATGAAGATAGTTTTTACAAAATGTAGCATCAGGCTGTGTGGAAATGTTACAGGAAGGCATCAAGGTTTTTTTATTCCAAGCTTTTTCCTCTTTTCCCAGAGGGTTTTTCGTGTAATTCCCAGTCTGTCAGCAAGCTCCTGTTCACTGTAGATATGCTGGTATTTGAGAATAAAGGCACGGGTATATTCCTCAATGGAGAGTCCCTTTTTCAGAGAATCCTCAAGAAAGGTTTCGCCCATCCTTATGTTTTCCGGGAAGTGTTCTGGTTTTATATATTTACCATCTGAGATAAGCACAGCTCTTTCGAGTACATTCTGAAGCTCGCGGATGTTACCAGGCCATCTATATCCGATGAGTAACGAGAGGGCATCAGGTGTTATCACCTTGTCTTCTTTTCCGAAATCCTTGGTGTATTTGTTGAGATAGTATTCAATAAGCAGTGGTATGTCCTCTTTTCGTTCTCTCAAGGGAGGAATTTCAAGGGTAATCACATTTATTCGATAATAGAGGTCTTCACGAAAGTGTCCATCCCTGACAGCCTCGGAGAGATTCTTGTTGGTAGCGGTAATGAATCGTATGTCTACCTCCCTGAATTTTGTGCTTCCTACGGGTCTGATCATCTGATCCTCCAGTACACGAAGGAGCTTTACCTGAAAGGCAGGAGGCAGGTCACCGATCTCATCCAGGAATACCGTACCACCATCTGCCTCCTCAATAAGGCCCTTCTTGTTGGAAACAGCGCCGGTAAAGGCACCCTTTATATGACCGAAGAGTTCACTTTCCAGCAGATTCTCTGGAATGGCAGAACAGTTGATAGGAACAAAGGGCATATCAGCCCTCGAACTGTTGTGGTGAATCACCCTGGCAAATAGCTCCTTTCCCGTACCTGTCTCTCCAAGAATGAGTATATTACTCTTGGAATCAGCCACCTTTTTGATCTCTTCAAGAATGGCTTTTATCTGTTTGCTTTCTCCGATGACCCTGCTGAAATCATACTTCCGACTCAGTTCCTGCTTGAGAAGCCTGTTTTCGGTCTTCAGGGCCTTTTCTGTCATCGCGTTTCTTACTACCTGTTTTATCTCTTCATGGATTATGGGTTTCATTATATAATCATAGGCGCCCAGTCGGAGGGCCTTAACAGCCGTATCTATGGATGCGTAGGCTGTGATTACAATGAAGATCTGTTCAGGGTTTATCTCTTTGACCCTTTCCAGCATCTCAAGGCCATCCATACCAGGCAGGATTATATCGGTTATAATAATGTCATAGAGATTGTCTTCTGCCAGTTCAAGGGCCTTCTCGGCAGAGCCAACACTGTCTACGATATAGCCTTCCTTTAAGAATATCCTTTTGATTGATTCCCTTAGAGTTTCTTCATCTTCAACAATAAGTATGGTTTTAGACATGGGTTGCTTCTCCTATGGGTATTTTTATTATAAATCTTGTTCCCTTTCCTCTCTCTGTTTCCACCTCAACAGTGCCGCCATGATCTTTTATTATACTGTAACATATGCTCAAACCTAAACCAGTTCCCCTGGATGGTCCCTTGGTGGTAAAGAAAGGGTCAAAAATCTTATCTCTTATTGCATCATCCATACCACCACCAGTATCAGCAACCGAAACGACAACCCTGTTGTTTTCAACAGATGTCTTAATGGTTAGTTTTCCTCCGTCCTGCATGGCATCTCTTGCATTGAGAAACAGGTTCAGGAAGACCTGTTGCATCTGATCCGGATCTATTTTTAGAGTGGGAGTCTCGGAGAGGTCTGTAATTATCTGGATTTTGCGGAAATTCTTATCGTATTTTACAAGGTTAATGGTGTTTTCTATGATTTCATTCAGTGTCAGAGGTATCTTCTGGCGTGGATAGAGTCTTGCAAAGTCGCCAAGGCTCCTTACAATCCTTGCTATTCTGTTTACATGCTGGTTTATCATGTTAAGGGAGTCCTTTGTAAAATTACTCACATCCTCCTCTGTGAGTAGCTCCTGAACAAGGGATGAAATAGAGGCAAGGGGGTTGCCTATCTCGTGGGACACACCTGCTGCGAGTCTTCCGATACTTGCATGCTTGGTTGCCCTGAAAAGTTCCTCCTCTATCTTTTTCTTCTCTGTTATGTCCTCAAAGACTATCACATACCCCTTTTCGGACCCAGTTAACCTGCTTACATATCCTTTTAATATCATGGGTGTTCCAATATTTCGTTTGCATGTAAATTCACCTTCATCAAATTTGTCATGGAATATCTCGGGTTCAAGACATTTGAATAATACATCCGCCTCAATATCCATTGCCTCTGACTTTGTGACACCTGTAATCCTCTCCATTGCCTTGTTCCAGTACTTGACCCGGAGTTGTTCATCAAGAGTGGCAACACCAAGGGGTATGCTCTCGATAATGTTTTCACTGAACTCCTTTAAAATGGCCAGCTGCCTGTTGGCCTCAGCAAGCTCTTTTCTCGACAGGCGAAGGCTTTCAGATATCTCTTTGAGTGAACGGGATAGCCTCATCTTTTCATCATGGGAGATAACCATCATATCGTTCAGGATAAGCCCTGTCATGGAAGGTCCAAGGGCACCGGACAGGACCCTTTCCACCTCTTCACGGAGCTTGAAAAGGAGTTCATCAGTTATTGATTCCTTTTTGGTTATGCGGTGGCGTCTGAGAAATGAGCCGATAGCCTCTTCTGCCTCCTGAGGTCCTATATAATGACTCAGGAAGGACTTGATATCATCAACACTTTTGGGTTTAAGAGAGAATGATAGTGTTGAAGGTACCAGGGATTCAACAAAGATGATGGATTGTCTTGTTTCCGTTTCACTTTGGCGGGTAAAGAGAGAGACTCCCACGAAAAGGAAAACATTAAGCAGAAGTCCCCAGAACAGTGAGTGACTCCACCTGTCAAGTCCTCCGAGTCCGAACAGTGCTGTAGGGTTCAGAAGGGTGGAGTGAAAAATGGCTCCCACAAGTCCGGTTCTTTCAATGATGCCCGCCCTTGTGAGAGCGGGAATCAACAGTGTGTAGGTCCATATGGCAAATCCCACTGTGATACCACAGAATGCCCCTTTTTTGTTTGCACCTTTCCAGTACAGTCCAAACAGTATGGCAGGTGCGAAGATGGTAACGGCCTCAAAGGACTTCAGCCCGATGTCAACAAGACTATAGAACTCACCGATATAAATGGCAAAGGCATAACCAAGAAATATCAGACCTATGATAACGAGTCTTTTTATGTTCAGGATGACCTGATAAAATCCTTTCATCTCTTTGAAGTTGATAAGCACAGGCATTACAAGACTGTTCATTACCATGTTGCTGATTGCAAGGGACTCCACTATAACCATGGCTGTAGCCGCTGAAAAGCCTCCTATGAACGCAAGAAGAGCAATAATAGGTTGGCCCTGTTGCAGGGGAATGGTGAGCACAAAGTAATCAGCACCTTCTGTAGTGCCATTCAGGATGAGTCCACTATAGGCAATAGGAATAACAAATATATTTATCAGAAATAGATAGAGCGGAAAGAGCCACATGGCCTTTTTTATATGCTCTATTGAGGAGTTTTCAACAACAGCAATATGAAACTGTCTCGGTAGGAAAAGTATGGCCATCATTGATAGAAAGCTCAGGGAAAACCATTCCAGATAACTGACGCCGCTTTTGGGGCCAAGGTATCGGAGGTAGTTGTAGGGAGAATCTTTTATTCGGGATACAATATCCTGAAAACCATGAAACACCCCATAGGTAACAAACAGCCCCACCAATAAAAAGGCGCAGAGTTTTATGGCTGATTCAAAGGCAATGGCAAATACAAGGCCTCCGTGTCTCTCAGAGGCATCCAGCCGTCTTGCACCGAATATGACCGCAAAGACACTTAAAACAAGGGCTATCATCCAGCCGGCAAAGGGTCCGCCTTCTGGTCTGCCAGATAGTATTGAAAAGGTTGTAATAATTGCCTTTAGCTGGAGTCCAAGATAGGGTGTGATACCCACGATAGCCACCACTGTCACCAGTGCGGAAAGGGCCAGAGACTTCCCATATCTGAAGGAGATAAAGTCAGCTATATTGGTTATCCTGTTTTCCTTGGCAATGTAGATTATCTTCCTCAGGATTATCCACCAGAGGGATGCCATAAGCGTCGGCCCGATATAGATGGTGAGAAAGCTGAGTCCTTCATAGGCTGCCTTGCCAACACTTCCGTAGAATGTCCACGAGGTACAGTAGACAGCCAGAGACAGAGAGTATATATAGGGATTTGAGACAATACTCCGTCCCTTTCTCTCTTTGTGTTCAGCAAGATAGGCTATGATAAACAGGACGCAGAGATAGAGGAATATGATCCCGAAAAGGCCCCAGGTTGAAAACAATTAACCTCCCCTGTCTTCTTTTTTGATATAGTAGGTAATAAGAAACAGAGAAAGAATGAACAAAAACCAGACAACAAAGAGATAATATATCTGTGTTTCCGTAAAGATACTGATAAAGGGCCAGTTGAACAGGATGATGCCAATTGCGAAAAGAAATATCCAGATTGCTTTATTCATCTCTACTATTGGCTTTTAATACTTCTTCCTACTGAATAATAATTAAATCCCAATTCCTGCATCCTCTCAGGATCATATACATTCCTCAGATCAAAGAAATTCGGCTCCTTCACGGCCTTCTTTATTCTTTTAAGATCCAGGTTTCTGAATTCATTCCATTCCGTAACAAGCACAATTGCATGAGCATTACGGGCCACCTCATAGGCATTCTTTTTAAATTTTACATTATTCAAAACCCTCTTTGCATCATCCGTAGCTACAGGGTCGTAGGCCTGTACCACTGCCCCTTCCTCCATAAGTCTTGAAATTATATACACTGCTGGTGCCTCACGAAGATCATTTGTATTGGGCTTGAAGGACAGCCCAAGCACACCTATAACCTTGTCCTTTAATGGAGCGAGTCTTGATTTTATCTTTTCCACCATGAGGGATCTCTGTTTCTGATTGGTTCTGATGGTTGCGTCAACTATGTTGAGCTCTACCTTGTGCTGTCGGGCCAGCTGCAGAAGTGCCATTGTATCCTTTGGAAAACAGGAACCACCATAGCCAGGTCCGGGGTGCAAAAACTTTGGACCGATTCTCTTGTCAAGCCCCATTGCCTTTGCCACCACATGTACATCGGCACCCACGGCATCGCAGAGATTTGCAATCTCGTTAATAAAGGATATCTTTGTAGCAAGAAATGAGTTGGAGGCATATTTTATTAATTCGGCAGTCTCAACATTGGTTATAACAAAGGGTGTTTCGATAAGATAAAGAGGGCGATACAGGTCTTTCAGTATGGCAATAGCCTGTGGACTCTCGGCACCTATGACCACCCTGTCGGGCCGCATAAAATCCTCAATAGCAGAGCCCTCTCTCAGGAACTCGGGATTGGATGCAACATCAAAGTCAACCTTCTTTTTAAGTGATTTGCTTATCCAGTTCTTTATCTTTTTTCCTGTGCCAACAGGTACAGTGCTCTTGGTGACGATCACTTTATAGCTGTCCATGTGAGTGGCAATCTCCTTGCAAACCTCTTCTACATAACTCAGATCAGCAGAACCATCACCCCTGGGAGGGGTGCCCACTGCAATAAATATTGCCAGTGACGTACTGACAGCATCTTTTATTTTGGTGCTGAAAAGCAGTCTCTCTTTTTCAATGTTTCTTTTCACCAGTTCTTCGAGACCAGGTTCATAAAAAGGGATGATACCTCTTTTAAGACTTTTAATCTTTCTCTCATCACGGTCAATGCATGTTACATAGACGCCAAATTCAGCAAAACAGGCACCCGTTACAAGGCCAACATATCCTGTACCTATTATTCCAATGTGCATTCTGTTGCCTCCCAGAGTTTTATATATTTAAGAAAGGTGTAGTAACTATAAAGTATAGCAAGTACAAAGCCATGAAGTCCATCTCTGAAGCCCTGTTGTATAAAATACATCTTTATGAATGTGGCAGGAGGATTAAACAGCAGGTTTGTTAATCTGAATCTTCTGCCCCCTGAATGCATCTCCTGGGCTGACAATGAAGAGTATCTCTGGGCTTTATCAATAAACTGGTTTATGTTTTTATACGTATAGTGGATAATGGGGTTTTTTAAATAACCTGTCTCACCATCCACCACAATCTTTTCATGCACAGCCCTGTAGGGAATCCTTCCCGTGCCGTTCCTGAACAGTCTCAGGGTATAATCAGGCCACCAGCCTGAATGACGAATCCATTTCTTAAGGAAATAATTCTTCCTCGGAACAGAAAAGCCGTTCTTGCTGGTGTTTTTAATGGTTTCCTCTATCTCCTTTTTGAGTTCAGGGGTCATTCGTTCATCAGCATCCAGCAAAAATACCCATTCAGCTTCGGCAAGATCTATGGCCTGTTGTTTCTGTTTTGCGAATCCCTGCCATGAAGACTGGTAGACCCTGTCAGTATATTTACGGGCGATCTCTATGGTTCTATCGGTACTGAAAGAATCCACTATTATTATCTCCCCTGCATCCTGAACACTTCTTAAGGCTCCTTCAATATTGTCCTCTTCATTATATGTTATCATTACCACTGAGATGTCCTTCAGAACCTACCTCCCACCAGCTCGGCTTCTACATATCCTATCAATACCTTTGTTTTAAGTAGCACTGGTATGTGTCTGTCATCATCAGTGAGATAGATAAATATCTCACCCTTTTTATTGAATATGCCCTCTGACCTGAGTTCTGGTTTGACTATTACAGTTTTAAAACTTCCGGCCTCTGTCTCTACTGTTTCTCTGCCAATAACATCCACCTTGACATTCCAGACCTTTTTGCTATCAAAGATTTTGACAAAAAGTGGTTCTGATCCTATATCCATCCTCCTTATCTGGTAGAAACCCGACAGGGGATCAAGAACATCCCCAGGCACCTTAAAGGTCTTTCTTTCATTCTCAAGATGATTTATGTATAATGCCTCGTTCTTCTCAGGGTAAAAGAGGATCTCTTTATCCCTCCTGTGCCGTCCCTCTCTTATCCTGATTCTGTACCTGTCTGCCTTAAGGCATGTCCCATTCTCATTATCCACTATTTTCACAAGACTGACAGCCCTGTCCTCAACACGATAAAACAATGAAACCCAGTCTGCTGATTCGGCTTTTGAGGAGATTTTTACACCCGTGTCAGTTTCAGAAAACTTCAGTGTGGCTGAGCCAGCCTTGATACCCATCCATGTAAGGTCGTATCTGAATATCTCCTTTTTCTCTATCGAAGGCCTTTGTGGGGGCTCTGAGTTTGCCATATTGCCCGATTGTAAAAAGGACAGGATTAGAAATATCAGAAGGACTGATGTTATGGAGGTTTTACTCTTCATGGTTCATCCATTCCTGGATCTCCCTGTGAAGGGCTATGTACCGTTCTATAGCAGGATGGTCGTTGCCAAGGCTCTGCCTGAATTGTTCAAGGGATACCTCAAAGGAAACCACCCTGTCTCCATTGAGAAGATTATCAGCATAGGCAACGATCTTTTCCTCAGGGCTCTGGGGTAGATAGTCCTTCTCAGGCAGACCAAGCTCTCTTGCCTCCTCCCTGCTGATTCCTGCCCCTATATGTCTTTCTATAATCTTTATCACTCTATCATCGAAACCCAGTTTTCTGGCTATCTCTGCCCCCACCAGAGCATGCTCAATTCCGTGGGTCCTGCTACGGCCTATGTCATGAAGAAACGCACCTGTGCGGATCAGATCCCTGTCAAGAGGGATCTTTACCCTGTCTGCTATCTTCAATGAAAGATCCTTTACTGCCAGTATATGGTTTATAACGTTTTGGGAACAACCCGATTTCTTCAGAATATCAATAAACTCCCTGTCGTCCATAATTTAAATATTAACATAAAACATTCAACAAAACTCAAACCCAAATCCAGCGATAAAGTTCATAGCAGTGGTATCCATTGTTATTCTTACAGCTGGATTTGGGTCAAACGTGCCTGGTAGTCAAGTAGTAGCATGGACAGACTTGCTATTGTAAGAAGACCACTCTGTTTCTCCCGTCACGCTTTGCCTGATAAAGGGCTTTGTCAGCCATCCTGATCAGATCCTCCATACCTTCACAGTCGGAAGGCGTACAAACCACAACTCCTATACTGATAGTCACATTTCTGTCAACCTCTGAAGAGGGATGTG
>JAADHP010000258.1 GCA_013151785.1 Nitrospirota bacterium
CAGGGCAATATTCGGTCTGGGTTTTCTATACGGTGTGGGGATTTTTGTCATTGATTTCTTCAAACTCGGTAAGGAACCAGTAGAGGCCGTGGCTACTGAACCTTCGGAGACAGCTGTATAACGGATTATAGTGGGGGAGGCTTCAAAGTCTCCCCTCAAATTCCCATTACCGCCTTTCTTTGTGTTCGAAAGTCGATTGCCCTGTGAATCATTTTTACCTCGTACTCAATCCTGAAATCCGGGTCTTTGTCGTAAATAAGCTGTCCCTTTCTGAAGATCTCCTCGATGAGTATCAGGTTTCTTGTCATGTTCAGCACAAGAAGGTCAATATCACTTCTTCTAAGTGTCCTGCATAGTGCAGTATGAAGCTTTATGTACCTCTCACCTGAATAGGGTTTCATGTAGATGGCAATATCCAGATCACTGAGAGGCCCTGAGACTCCTTCGGGGACAGAGCCAAATAAGTAGGCAAACAACACCTCAGGAAAATCCTCGAAAACTTTTAAAATCCGTTCCTTCATAATAGTATTTTATCATAAAAAATAAACTGTTTTTTTCTTTCTATTCAACTATCCCGTACCTCTCAAAATGCACATCAAAGGCAAAGGCCTTTTTAATGCCATGTTTTTATAATGCTTTATTATAACGTTTTAGTTATGATTCAAATCATAACAATTTTGACAAATATCAGGTTATAAATAAAAACATGAAAAGAATCAGAAAGCTACATCTTATGAGAAGAGTCTCGCAGGTGTTATTCCTTGCCTTTTTCCTCACCATGCCCGTATTCAACATACTCCGTTATGACTCTGACAGCAGGCAGTTGTATATCCTTGGGAAGGTCTGGTCGCTTGGTCTTGCAGATGCTTTAGGTAAGGGTACACTTCATGGCTCGGGAGAGGTGGCACTGATTATCATCCTGAAGGCTATAATTCCATGGCTCCTGGTACTTGCCTTTTTCCCTGTAATGGGTGCGATATTGGGAAGGTTTTTTTGCGGATGGCTCTGCCCGGAGGGGTTTCTCTTTGAGTTTGCCGATTATCTTAACCTGAGGATCCTCGGGAGGAAATCACTTCTTGGAAAGAATAACGATACAAACAGAGAGGATCTGAAAGGAAGAGCTATGTTTGCAATTCTTGCCATCCTTTTCTATCTGACAGTGCCACCTGTCATAGGTGCACTTCTGAGCGGTTATTTTATTGCACCTTCAAGGATATGGAGAGAGATAACAACCTTACAGCTTTCCCCGGGTCTTACTGCTGGTATGATAGGTGTGGGTGTATACATTATTATCACCTCCGTATTTGTAAGGCACATCTTCTGTAAGTATGTCTGTGCTCCCGGGCTTATGCAGATGCTTTTCGGATGGGTTAGTCCAAGATCCTTAAGGGTTGTCTTTGACAGGAAGAATTTTTCCCGTTGCACTGATTGCAGACGTTGTGAAAGGGTCTGTTTCATGGGCATTAAGCCAAGGTCCACAAAGAAGGAGATTAACTGCGTGAATTGTGGAGAGTGCATCACCGCCTGCAGGGAGGAACTTGGTTCAGAAGAGGGACTATTTTCATTCAGCTTTGGAGGTGGCACTGCCAGGTCCCAGGATGCTAAAATTTCAATACCTTCAACTTCCTGAGAATTTCACAATCTTCACTCAAGAGACATCTCCCGCCATTGGTGTCCAAAATAAATTTGATAAGACCTGGATAAGGCGGGGTGCCGAAGAAAAATAAGGCCCACACCTTTGAAAAATAAAAAATACTTCCGAACTAAGGGGCTTCCCGAAAAATCCTTGATTTTTCGGGGCCGAGAGGTGGTTCATCATCCCATTGATGCAAAAGGATTTTTAATTATAAAAAAACACAGTTTTTCAGCCTTCAGGTGATAGACAGGTATCTTGGTGTAAGTTGCTGTCGGTATTGCTACATGGTCTTCTTCACCACCTCTCTGCCCCTTTCCAATTCATACCTCTTCTTAATTTTGCTCTGTCTTTCAATACAGGTTCGGGCAGAGACTAATTCTGTGGATTGCCTTATTTTTATGAGGTGCACCGCCTTGTTTCTATACATTTAGGACAGATGTGATCTCCCGTAAATACTTGACTGCTTACGGTTATTCTTCTCCCCTTGACCCAATAAACCCCCGAGTCCTATAATGTAGATTATGAAAAGGGCATTTGTAGTTATTGTAATTCTAATAATATTTACTCCACTGGATATCTTTGCTACAGTGGAGTATGCACGCCAGACAGGGAAGTCCTGTGGTGTATGTCACATAGACCGGGCAGGTGGAGGGAAACTCACAAAAGAGGGCAGGGCTTTCAGGGATGAACTGAGGCTCAGAGGGCTTTACAGGCCTCTTTCCACTACCCAGAAAATTGTAAGGCTGATTATCGGGTATCTCCATATGATGACGGCTGTGGTCTGGTTTGGTGCGATTCTCTATGTCCATCTGCTCTTGAAACCAGCCTATGCAGCAAGGGGACTTCCAAAGGGTGAACTCCTCCTCGGATGGGGTTCGATGTTTGTGATGGCTGTAACAGGTACGCTTTTAACGATTGCAAGGATTCCTTCATTCAAGATGCTCTTTCATACCCGCTTTGGTATTCTTTTGACCATAAAGATAGTGCTCTTTCTGATAATGGTAATCTCTGCCACGATTGTTACATTCGTAATCGGTCCTAAACTGAAGAAGAAAAAGATGGAGGCAATAAAATCACAAAGGCAGAACCTTACTCTTGAAGAGCTTTCTCAGTTTGACGGTAAAGAAGGCAGGCCTGCCTATGTGGCTTTTAAGGGGAGAATCTACGATGTAACAGGCAATCGTCTCTGGAAGGGAGGCGCTCATATGAGAAAACACCTCGCAGGGTTTGATCTCACAGATGCCATGAGGCAGGCACCTCATGGAGAGGACAAGCTCCTTGCCATGCCAGAAATTGGAAAACTACTTGAAAGCAGAGAGAAACTAAAAAGACCCCTTTATGAAAGGGTCTTCTATTTCTTTGCCTACATGAATCTGGTGTTTGTGTTTCTTATCATATTCGTGATATCTCTGTGGCGATGGTGGTAGGACTATCCACTGAAGAATTTTTCAAATCCTATCCGTTCAATCACTTCGGAGAGACGTTCCTTTTTTCTGTTGCTTCCGGGACGTAACTGTGCAAGCTCTGTATATTTCTTTAAAGTAAGATCGATGATTTCAAGAACCTCAAAGTCTTCTACCCATCTCTTATATTCTCTGCCATATCTGACTGTTGAGCCTTCCTTGCCGCCAATTAAGACCTTGAATCCTGTTCTGCTGGCTTTGAGCACACCATCTTTACATATTCTTATACATCTTCCGCAATACTGGCACTTATCGTTGAGCCTCACACCTGTTGTGTCTTTTTCGATTGCATCAAAAGGACATAGCTCTACGCAAAGATTACAGTTGTCGCTGCATGCCTTGTTATCCACGCTTACTTCCACAATTGCCACTATACCGATATCTGTATTTTCAGGTCTCGAACAACCGTTAAGACAACCTGCAAAGGAGATGGTTACTTTATTTGGCATATCCCTATCACCAAAATTATGACTGACCATCAGTCCCAGCTCCTGAACAGGTCTTACCGCCGCATCACACCAGTCAGGGCAGGTAAAGATGTTTCTTACCGATGTTCCGGCACCACCCGGGAAGAGTCCTGCAATATACAGTTCATGAAGTGCCCTGTCCAGTTCCTTCTGCTTAATCTCGGGAATCTCAAGGTTGTGCCTGGGGCTCAGATGCACCTTGCCCGAGCCGTATTCTTCAGAAACCTTCTTTATCGTTCGTAACTGTGAGGCAGTGTATATATTTCTATAAGGACGTGCACATGTTCTCAGGTTTACAACCCTGTCACCAACAACCTCAATGTCCTTTGCAAGGACCCCCTTGATAATGCCCACTGAGGGCATCTCAAGATTAAAGCCCGTATCGTTTCTTTCATTCATTTCCATGCTCCTATAATGGCAAGCCCCTGTTTGTCAATCAGGTCAGAAATCCGTTCTCCTTCAACTGCTCCTTCAGAGTATATTTTTAATATCCTTCTTATGGTATCCAATAGTTCATCTTCTTCAGGAACGTATCCCAGGTACACAGCCTCTTTTGGTCTGATGCCACCTCGTCCACCTACATAGATATCAAATCCCCTTGATAGCACCTTCAATGAACCTGGTTTGCATACGTTTGTGCAGAATCCGCACCGGATGCACCGTTCTGTGTCTATTTCAACCCCGTCGTCCGTGATTTGTATTGCGTCAACCTGACAACCGAGTGGTTCTTTTATACAAAGCGAACACTTTTTACACTTCTTGTCGGTGATTTCCACCTCTGCCCTTGCAATTACTCCGATGTCAGATGTCCTTGATCTTACACAGGAAAAGTCACAGCCTGAGAGGGATATGTCCACTTTTCCGGGAAACTCCCTATCTGCAAATTCCCTGTTCAGCACTTCTGCAATGCCTGTCATGGGATGGGCATTAAACAGGCACCATCTTGAACAGGCAATAATATTTCTTGAATATCTGTTTGTTGAACCAGGCGAAAGCCCGGTCTCTGCAAGTTTCTTGACTATTTCATCAATATAGGACCTTTCTATATGAGGGATCTCTACTGTCTGTCTTGGAGTTACATGAACATAACCTGCTCCATACTTTTCGGCAATCTCTGCAAGTAGACCGATCTGTTCAGAGGTGAGTTCAGAGGTATAGGGTTTCAGGGATCGTACCCTTAAGGTTACCCTCTCCGGTATCCTTCCGTCAATTATCCCTGGTGTATCGTTCAATTTTACCTCTTCTCCTGAAGGGTGTGTACCCTTTGTTATTATTTATTATCAGGTTACAGTAACAAAGAAGACTGTATACTATTATTACAATTATAAAGGTCTGTTCATACTATTTTCTATGATTTAAATCATATTCAACCCAGATCCAGCGATAAATTTATAGCAGTGGTATGGTAGAGTCTTACACATCCCAGATACCCCGAAAAATCGCAAGATTTTTCGGGGGCCCCTTATTCTCAGCGGACATCCAAGGCCTCTGCCCCAAAAAGTCTACGACTTTTCGGGGACCCCGCTTCCGAGGGAA
>JAADHP010000181.1 GCA_013151785.1 Nitrospirota bacterium
TGCGTATTATCTCTTCGTCTGTTGAGGGGCCCAGCCATTTTACAGGGCCTGTTCTGCTTTGATAACTGATACTGTAAACAGGTATCTCCTGAATTGAGTCCTTGAGAGCATTAACTATTGCTTCAACTGTTCCATGTATCTCCTTTTCATAGGGGTCTCCTTCCTTGATAAAGCTTACAGGCAGACTGTGGGCACTGAACAGGAGATGGAAATCCTTTGTATCAAGCCCCCTTATCTTTTCCAGGATCAACTCCTTCATTGCCTGGATATACAGCGGATGATTATACCATGACTTAATGAATCGAACTACAGGTATCCTGTGTTTTGCTATTTCATAATCAAAATCCCTCTTTGTAGAGCCTGTTGTAGCCTTTGAGTATTGAGGATACAAACTGAGGCCGATTATCATCTCTGCACCATCCTCTATGGCCTCCCTTATGGCATCCTTTATAAAGGGATGCCAGTATTTCATGCCCACATAGACCTTAAACTCACCATGAGGTTCAAGGGCCCTGTGGAGTTTTTCAGCCTGCATCCTTGTAATCTGAAGAATGGGAGACCTGCCTCCGATTAAACTGTATGCCTTTCTGGTTTTAGGTGTCCGTATAGTAGAGATAAGGAAGGCAAGGGGTTTCTGCATAAAAGATGGTCCCAATCTTATGATCTCCCTGTCTGAAAAGAGATTATATAGAAATGGTCTGACTGCTGCGAGACTGTCTGGTCCGCCCAGATTTAGCAATATTACAGCCTTTTTTTTCATATAAAATGCCTATAGATAATATCCCATATTTTAACAAATCTGCTCAAAAAAGGACTTGATTTTTTTCTGGATAATGTTAAATAATAATTATGACCCATCTCCGCCCCCTCGAGATTGGGTCTCCTCATTCGGCCCCATCTCTTTCCCTCCGGGGATGGGGCCCCTCCCAAAAATAATGCTTTTCCAGTAAAAATTCATACTCCATACTACAGTCCTTTACAGGCAGACAGAGGTGGGGACCCTGAGCCACTTTTGTCTGCTAACATAGAGGGATAGAACTATCCTCCTGTTACAATCAATACAAATCCAACGAACATCAGAGTGGCACCGACAAGTCTTTCCAGTACCTGTTTTTCATGGAAAAATATAAAGCCATAGAGTGAACCGATTAACAGGCTTGATCGCTTGATAGAGATCATATAAGCCACATTTGCAATGTCAATGGCATACATATGGGATATTATCATTAATGCGAAGAAGAGTCCTGATAATGCTACATAAATGTATTTGAGATTAAAGGATTTTTTAATTCTGATGGCATTCCTGTTAAGAATAATAAGTGGTGTAAATGCAACTGTTACAACAGTGAAATAGGTGGCGCCAAAAAACATGGGAGAGGAGTGCTCCACGGCAACCTTTCCAAGTGACGAGGTAATACTGTAAATAAAAGCAACTATAATCATGTAAATTGATCCCTTTTCCCTGAGAATAGCCCTGAAGGGTTCGAGAAAGCCTTCCCTTATTCTATTGAGGTTCAGGCAGTAACTGCCAAGGGTTACAAAGAATATTCCCAAACTACCCTTTAGGGATATCCCTTCTGATGTAATGACAGGCGATGCTACAGTAAGGAAAAGCGGCGTCAGGGAAAGAAAGGGCAGGGTGAGGCTTAATGGCGACAGCTGAATGGCCTTGAGATAGAGTGCCATGGCAACTATCTCAAGTGGTAGCGCACTAAAGAAGGCCATATAGAACTTCCTGTCAAGCTCAGGTACAGGGATATATAAAAGTACAATCAGGAGAAAGGGCAGGGATATTACAAATCTGAGCCAGCCAAGGAGATATTCATTACCCTCCTTAAGGGAACTCTTAAGCAGGGCATCACTGGTGGCCAATGAAAATGCTGATATTAACGTCAGATATATCCATGTGTAATTCATTTTTGCAATATATCTATATCTAAAATAAAAACACCAATAAAGCAGGGTGCCTCATAAAAGCAATGCGATCCACAGGATTACTCAATATAATAACCTTTTTATTCAATGTGATAATATAAATCATGTAAAGAATCAATCATTCAGGCCGAGAGGTGGTGAAGAAGGTCATGTAGCAATACCCACAGTAACATTCACCATGAACCTACTCTCACACCTTAAGGCTTAAAAGGCTCGTTTAGTAATAATTAAATCCCATTGCATCAATGCCCTGATGAACCACCTCTCGGCCTTATTTCAAAAGGAACCTTCTTTTTTCAAAGGTGTGGGCCTTGTTTTTCTTCGGCACCCTGCTTTTCACCTCTCTTCCAGAATCTTTTTGGAAGCAGTGTTTTGCAATATATAAAGGAGAAACGCTAAAATAAATTATAACCCAGATCCAAAGATAAAGTTTATGTCATTCATAGCATACCTATGGCTGCGGTTATTCAGTGCTATTTTACAGATGAATTCGGGTATAATATCTAACAGGGCCTTGCCCACAGTTGAATTAATATATCATAAAAGTATCTTATGAATTTATCCAGAATCCTGAAAAATTTCAACAAAAAAAGAATTCTTGTAATCGGAGATCTCATTCTTGACCATTACATCTGGGGACTTGTGGAAAGGATATCACCTGAGGCCCCGGTGCCTGTTGTTGATGTAAAGGAAGAGAACTATAATCTGGGAGGTGCTGCAAATGTGGCAGCCAATATTGTCTCTTTTGGTGCTGCAGCCACAGTGCTTGGTATCAGAGGTAATGATATTCAAGGTGAGGTGCTCGAGGGCTTATTAAAGGAGCGGGGCATTGATGTTTCTGGTATCTTCATAGGTAAAAGACCCACAACAGTTAAAACAAGGGTTATTGCTCATAATCAGCAGGTTGTACGCTTTGACAGGGAGGACAGAAAGGCCATTGATGGCTCAAGATACAAGAAGATAGTAGATTTTCTTCTGTCCTCACGAGACAACTGGGATGCTGTAATCGTATCTGATTATAAAAAAGGCATGATTACAGAAAGACTCATGAAACTACTGGTAAGAGAATTCAAGGACAGGGGAATCTTTGTTGCTGTTGACCCCAAGGTGGGTAAATTCCCCATGTACAAGAATGTATCAGTGATAACCCCTAATGTCAAAGAGGCTTCACAGGGCTCTGGCATAGAGATAAAAGACGAAGCCACCCTGATAAAGGCAGGCAAAGGTCTGTTGAAACGTCTGAGATGTGATTCTGTGTTGATTACCCGAGGAGAGCATGGTATGAGTCTTTTTGAGAATGAGTCAGTTACCCATATACCAACGGTTGCAAGGAGTGTTTATGATGTAACAGGCGCGGGAGATACGGTAATTGCTACTTTTACACTTGCCTATACAGCAGGTGCTAATTTAAGAGAGGCAGCGGTTATTGCAAATCATGCTGCAGGAATAGTGGTAGGAAAGATAGGTACTGCAGTGGCAACAAGAGAACAACTAAAGGAGTCATTCAAACATGCATGAGAGATCAGATAAAAAGAAAAGACCAACCGCAGTAGCCCTCCTTTCAGGTGGGCTTGACAGTACTCTTGCCATTTTAGTGCTTCTAAGGCAGGGTATCGATGTTAAGGCCATAACATTTCTTACCCATTTTGGTTGTGACATCTCTGACAGTTCATCCTGCTCAAGAAATCCATTACCTGCTGCAGAAAGATTTGGCTTCGAGGTAAAGCTCTGTCATCTTGCTGACAAGTTTCTTGAGATTGTAAAGAACCCGAAATTCGGCCATGGTAAGAACATGAACCCTTGCATCGACTGCAGGATTCTCATGCTTAAAGAGGCAAAGACCTATATGGAACTGATCGGGGCTGATTTTCTTGTTACTGGCGAGGTGCTCGGGCAGAGACCAATGAGTCAACGAAGGGAATGTTTCCCCATGATCGATCGTGAGGCAGGAGTAGAAGGTCTTGTCCTCAGGCCATTGAGTGCAAAGCTTCTTCCACCAACCATTCCAGAGCAAAAAGGTCTTGTGGACAGGGAGAAACTCTATGCCTTTAAAGGCAGGACACGTAAACCCCAGATGGCACTGGCAGAGAGTCTGGGACTTGATGATTATCCCTCACCTGCAGGTGGATGTCTCCTTACAGAGCCAACCTATGCCACAAGATTAAGAGACCTTCTTGAGTATAATCCTGATCCTGAGCTAAAAGAGATACATCTTTTAAGGGTGGGAAGGCACTTCAGACTTTCACCACAATGCAAGACAGTAGTGGGTAGAAACAAGGAAGAAAACGAGAAAATACTGTCCTTTGCTGGCAAGGATGATATACTTATGAAGGTGCCAGGTGTTGGAAGTCCCATAACGATCCTGAGCGGAACCCCCATGGAATCAGATATACTGCTGGCAGCTTCCATAACAGCAAGATACTCAGATGCCAAGAGACTTAGAATCGTAACAGTACAGGTTTTTAGACTTGATGGCCAATTGTATTCACTTGAGGTGGAACCAGCCTCTGATGATATGCTTGAGAGATACAGGATTCAATATATAGAGAAACGCAAACACACACCTTCCAAGGATAAAATACTAATAAGGCAGGGCACCTCATAAAAATAATGCAATCCACAGGATTACTCTCTCTACCCAACCTCTATTCAATAGCAGAACGAAACCGGATGGAAAGAGGCCCTGGAAAAATCAACTATTCCCCCGGGCCAATACTGTCCGATAAACCGTGTAAGTCCTTGTAGGACAGGGGATATTAATTTTTCGTCTCATTCTCACAGGCCATCCATGGCCTGTTCCGAGGAAATTTTGCGATTTGCCATCCAGGGCAAATCTGAAGCAAAATTTAAACCGCTCAAAATTAATATCCCCTGTCCTTATTAATAGTTGTTGTGTTTTTACCGGACACTACTGCCCCGAAAAATTGCAAGATTTTTTTGGGGTATCTGTGATGTGTAAGACTCTACCATGCCACTGCTTTCAGTTATTCCTCTTTGGGCTTACAGACGGATTTTGAGCCTGGATTTAAGAAGAGGAGAGTACTCGTTCCAGTCTTTTCAGGAAGTCATCTGCCTTCTCAAAACCAGTAAGCCTCAGTTCCTTTATCTCTCTGCCATCCCTGCCAAGAAAGACCA
>JAADHP010000233.1 GCA_013151785.1 Nitrospirota bacterium
GCTGAGAATGATGTGTAAGACTCTACCATACCACTGCTTTCACCTATTCTTTGTTATTCTTACAGTTGGATTTGGGTATAACGTTATTCCCAACTATATCCCTATCCACCTACTCATCCTCCCATACCTTCTACCCCTCAATCTTCCTTCTTCACCTTCTCCATCCTTATTACAAACATCAGAAGAGAGGGTATCACAAAGATGGTAAACACTGTGGAAAGCGCCAGACCACCCAGTATTACACTGCCCAGACCACGGTAGAGTTCTGAGCCAGGCCCTGGAGCAACCACAAGGGGTAACATACCGAAGATACTTGTGAAGGCACTCATATAGATGGGTCTGAGCCTGGTTCTTGTTGATTCAATGACTGCATCCTTGTAATCCATCCCGTGATAACGAATATTGTTTAATGCCTGATAAACGATCAGAATGGCATTGTTCACCACCACGCCTATGAGAATTACAAAACCCAGCATTGTAAGGATGTCAAGGGGTGAATATGTAATAAAGATATTGACCAGTTTAAGACCTATAAATCCTCCAGCACCTGCAAGGGGTATGGTAAACATTATGATAAGGGGATAGACGAAGTTTCCAAAAAGCGCTGACATGAGCAGATAGGAGATCACAGCAGCAAGGAGAAAGTTCCACTGAAGCGCCTTCCTTGTTTCGGTCAGTTTATCTGCAGCACCACTCATTGAGACGTCAAGTCCCTTCAACATACCCTCTTTTTTCAATACGGAAATTATCCTGTTATTTACCCTCTCCATGGCCTCCTGAAGGGGGATATCCATGGGAGGTGTGATCTGCAGCGTAATGGTTCTCTTTCTCTCCAGATGTCGTATTTCTGTTATACCTGTGGTCCTGACCAGCTCTGATAGTGATGAAACAGGCACAATCTTTCCCTTTCCGGTAACCACAAGTGCCTCGTATAACTGCTCGGGTGTGGATATATCCTTTTCAGGTGCCTTCAATACCATGTCAATCTTCTTTTCACCCTCTTTCTTGAACTCACCGATCTTTCTGCCATCCATCAACACATCAAGGGCAAGGCCAAAGTCAGTAGTAGTGAGGCCCTCTGCCTTGAGTCTGTCCCTCAGGGGAATGAATCTTACCTCGGGATAAAGGAGTTCAAGTGACGGAATGGGGCGAATCTGGGCCCGGGGCATATCTTTCTTGATCATGCCGAACATCATCCCTGCAGTCCTGACAATCCTGTCAAGACTGTCTCCACTGATATCAACATCAACTGTCCTGGCCCTTCCAAGACGGGTCTGGAATATCCCTGCCTGATTGCTCACCCCGAAGATACCAGGCAGTGTATTCAGAACCCTTCTGAACAGTGGAACCAGTTCACCTGCCCTCTGTTCATGGATACTTACAGCACCGAAAAGCATTATCTGGTCAGCACCAACATAGAAGAGATTCTTTATCCCTGGAACACCATTATAATCCTTTCCCAGATAGGGCCTTATCTCTGAGAAGATCTTTTCGCCTATTGCCTTTCTTTCTTCATAGGAGAGCCCTGGAGGCGGTATGAGAATGCTTATCACAAGGTTTCTGTTACCCTGGGGAAGATACTCCATCTTTGGCAGCAAAACTATCATGGTACCAACAGCCACAAAGGTAAGAAGCCCAACTGTCACAAGCCTGCTATACCAGCTACGAAGGATTATCCTTAAGAGAGAGATGAAGAGTTCACTTACCTTATCTCCTATCCTGGCAAGGAACAGGCCGTATTTCTTTTTTTCTCCGGCAATACTGTAAAGCTGCTTTGAGAACATGGGGATTACAGATATGGAAACAAAAAGACTCAGAAGAACAGCACAACTCACGGCTATGGCAATATCCTTGAAAAGCTGTCCTGCCTCTTCCTTTACAAACACTACAGGCAGAAACACTGCCACTGTTGTGAGTGTGGAAGCAAGCACAGCACCCCAGACCTCACGTGTGCCATCATAAGATGCCTGGAAGGCTGACTTTCCCATTGACCTGTGGCGATCTATGTTTTCAAGCACTACAATGGCATTGTCCACAAGCATGCCCACAGCAAAGGCAATCCCTGCAAGACTCACCACGTTCAGGTTTCTGCCAAGGCCGTTCATCACTATAAAGGTGCCTATTACACTGATTGGTATGGCTGTGGCAACCACCACGGTTGAGGAAAAGCTTCTCAGGAAAATCAAAAGTACAGCTACTGCAAGGAGACCTCCAATGAGAATGTTCTTTTTAACAAGCCCGATAGCTCCTCTTATATAGGGTCTCTGGTCATAGACCCAGTCAAGATAAATCCCCTGTGGAGCAAGTTTTTCCCTGTTAAGCCATTGTACGACCCTTTCCACATTGTCTGTCATCTCAAGTATATTTGTCCCTGGTTCAGGTTTTACACCCACGGCTATACCAGGTTCACCATTTTGCATCATTGAGACTGTCTTTTTCTCATATCCGTATCTGACATCAGCCACATCGCCCAGGTAGATTCTCTTCTGTCCATCAGACCTGAGGATAACCCTCTTGATATCCTCGGGAGAGTTAAACTCTCCAGTGGTTCTGATCCTGTAATCACGTCTTCCCACACCCAGATTCCCTGCCGAGATATTAATGTTTTCTGCTCTCAGGGTCTGCATAAGTTCTGTGATAGTGATTCCATAAGAGGCAAGCCTTTCAGGTCTTACAATGATATGCATCTGCCTTTCCCTGCCGCCTTTGACAAACAGATCAGCCACTCCGTCAACACGCTCTATGTATTGTCTTATCTCGTTCTCAAAGTATGTCATATAGGTATCAACAGGCCTGGGGTTGTCCTTTCTGGATTTCAGGATCATCCATATTACAGGTGAGGTGGCTGCTCCTGTGGCATTAATCACAGGTTTGTCAACATTTTCAGGATAGGATGGAACCTCATCAAGCTTGTTTGATACCCTCAGGAGTGCATCATCCACGTCAGTGCCTATCTTGAATCTCAAGGTAATGCTTCCCATACCATTGTAGGCAGAACTTTCCATATCCACAAGTCCTGGAATGCCCTTCAGAACCTTTTCCTGCTCCTCAATAATCTCACGCTCCACCTCATAGGGTGTAGCACCCCGCCACATGGTAGTTACGGTAATCTCAGGCTCAGTGACAGTAGGGCTCAACTGATAAGGCATCTGCCCCAGGCTTATAAGACCGAAAAGCACTACCAGTATAATCCCGACAATAACAGTTACAGGCTTTTCTATGGAGAACCTGACAATGTCCATTAATGACTCACCAGTACTGGCTGTCCATCTCTCAGTCTCTCATGTCCCTTGATAATCACCTGCATTCCAGGTGTGAGGTATTCAGAGAGAATACCTGCCATAAGTCCCTTGTATCCCAGCACATCAACAGGGACCATCTTTGCCTTTCCCTCTGCCACAGTAAACACCACAGTCTTTCCAGACAGCCTGAGCACAGCATCGCGGTTAAGCAGTAGCACCTCTCTTTCAGGGGCAGTGGGAAGCATCACCCTTGCCTCCATTGCCTCAAACAACTCACCCCTGTTTGTGAGGGAGACCTTGACAGGAATGGTTCTTGATGATATATCCCCCCGCGGAATAATAGCGGTTATCATACCCTTGTAGTCCCTGCCATTTATCTTTACATCCACATTACTGTTTTTCCTGATATACCTTATTATTCCTGCAGGAATATCAACAACAACCTCTACGGGTGAAAGTCTTGCAATGGTAGCCACTGTCTTTCCAGGACTCAGCCATTCCCCCCTGTCAACAAGCCTGTTTATTATCACTCCGTCAAAGGGCGAAAGAATTGTATGTTTTTTGAGTTCTATTTCCATCCTCTGTATTGTGGCCCTGAGAGAATCCCCCTTTGCCTTAAGGGATTTAAGCCTGTAAAGATATTCATCATATACCTGCTCAGCAATGGAATCCTCCCTGTACAGGGCATCTATCCTTTTGAAATCCTTTTCTGCCTTGTCTATCTCTGCTTCAAGGGACAATAAATCCGCCCTCTTTGCCTCAAGGTCTTTCTGGAGAAGACTGGAATCAATCCTTACAAGCACCTTGCCTTTTCTCACCTTCTGGCCTTCTTTGAAATAAAAATCCTCCACCTTACCGCTCACCTCAGAGGAAAGTTCTGATATCTCTCTGTAATAGACAGAGCCTACGAATTCCTCCTTTGGACTCATCATGCCTTTTTTCACTTTGTCAACAACAACAAGGGCAGGTGGCATGGCATTCACTTTATCCTGTTTTTTATTCTGTGTATGTACTATGGATGGAAATAATACAAAGATTACAGCAGCAATGATTATTAGACCCACTCCCTTTGTCCCACCTGATTTCACTTTCTTCCTCCTATTTCCCTATTCCCTTCAGGAAGATATCCACAAACTCGCTGACCACACGCTCTGCCTCTCTTCTGGTAATTGTCCTTGATTTTGTAATCTCCTCTGCCTGGAAATAGCAAAATACCATCCCCAGAAAGGCCCTTGATGCAAGATGTGTATCTATGTCTCTTATGGCACCTCTGTCTCTCAGAGCATCAAAGTAGCCTGAAAGGGTCTTTACAAGTTCTTCTATGAATTTTTCATAGACCTTCCTTATCTTGTCAGGATAAACATTCATCTCTGACAGCATGATCTTTACCATACCCTTGCGTTCCTTAAGGGTATCAATGAATCTCATCGCCATCTCTGACAGTGCCTCTTCAGGGGTCCTGTCTTTAACCCTTGGTATTATCTCTTTCAGGCGGGGCAGGAAGGTATATCTCTGCAGCACCTCCTCGAAGAGCCTCTCCTTTGAACCAAAGTGTCTGAAAAGGGTTATCTCTGTAACCCCTGCCCTGGCTGCTATCTCTCTTGTGGTTGCCCCAAGGTAGCCCTTCTCTGATATGAGACACAGGGTAGCCTCAAGAAGTCGCTCTTTTGTCCTTGTCTTTTTGTCTGATTGCCTATTCACCTTTGTCACCCGGCATTCTGATTTATGTTAGCATGCACTTACTATATTAGCAGAAAAGAACATTTAAACACAATCTAAATACATTAAAATATAGTGATTGACTATCCAGTCAAGTTTATAGGCACA
>JAADHP010000294.1 GCA_013151785.1 Nitrospirota bacterium
TAGATTATATCCCCTTTCTTCTTTTCAAGGGTTCTCAGCTCATTGAATACAGCGGTAATGTCACCGGTTCTTTCTTTTAATGTCTTTATCTTCCTTTCATAGGAGAGAATATCTCTTCCAGTATTAAATGTAAGAAGTAATACAACAAGGATTATGAGTGTAAAAAAAGGTATTGTAAGATCAAGATATTTTTTTATACCCCTGTACAGGGCATAGGAAGGGGAAAGAAAATTACCAATCTTTGGTCTGAACTGGGCTGACAATGGCAGTGTTAACATATTTCTGATGTCTTCCTGTTCTGCATAATCCTCATCAGCCTTTGTTTTGTAATGCTCTGTTTTTGGAAACTCTACGTCTTTTAATAACAGAGTGGCTACTGGTATCAACGGGAACAGGTTGCTTGTAATTTTCTGCTTGCCAACCACAAATAGTAATTCCGGCTCAAGCCTCAAGTTCTGCCTGCAATAATTAACGGTCATATTTATATTCTGGATATCAAAATCATCAATCTCTCTGGAAATACCCGAAATCTTTCTCACCATATGAATACTGTTTTCATAAATGAAAAACAATATCCTGTTTTGCTCCTGGATAAAAAGAACAAGTGCAGGGATGTCAATTGCAGGCAATATATTGAAAACCGACAGGATATCAGGCTGAAACTGGGGAACATCCTTCCCGTTTTGTACGAAATCATAAAGCAGTTCATCAACCTTTTCCACTGGCAATGCAGTTACAAGAATATCCTTTGTCTTTGCCTCTCCACTGTCTTTTTTGCTTATGACATTGTATCTAACAATGAAATCTTCTACATCGGGGTATCTTCTCTTTAGTTCTCTTTTTATAAACTCAAGCAGACTCTTACCCCTCAGTGGTGGTACAGTAATGACCTCATTAATAGTTTCAGCAAAGGAACCCGTTACATAAAAACGTTTTGCCCTGTCTGTTTTCAGAAACTCTTTTAAGGAAACCCTGTCCAGAACCAGAAAATCATCTATCCAGATCTTCCCTCCCCTTTTTTCTGTAAAAACCACTTTAACTTTTTCATTTTCAAAAGAAATAGATACTTTCTTCATGAAATAATATAACAAAGAAGAATGAAAATTTGCTATAATTTTAATCGTGAATCCCTTTGCCAGAATAGGAGAGCTACTCATCTCTTTCACAAAAGAGATGGGCAGCATACTTTTACTTCTCTGTAAAGTACTGAAACAGATCCCCCTTCCACCCTATGAGATAAAAAATATCATCAAACAGATGCAGGAGATAGGGGTACGCTCTCTACCTGTGGTATTTATTACAGCTGTCTTTACAGGAATGGTTCTCGCGCTGCAAACATACACAGGATTTAAGAGATTCGGTGCAGAAAGTGTGGTTGCTACTGTTGTAGCCATGTCCATGACAAGGGAATTAGGACCTGTTCTGACCGCCCTCATAGTTGCGGGAAGGGCCGGAGCAGCCATGGCTGCAGAGCTTGGTACAATGCGTGTGACAGAACAGATTGATGCACTTGAAACCCTGGCAACCAATCCTGTGAAATATCTCATAGTACCACGTTTTCTCTCGGGTTGTATAATGCTACCATCCCTTGCCCTTGTAACGGATATTATAGGTATACTTGGCGGTTACATAATCACCGTGGGACTTTTTGGAACCAGTTCTGTCTCCTACTGGAAGAGAACCTGGAACTACCTTGAGATGGAAGACATATACAATGGTCTTATAAAGGCAGCCTTTTTTGGTGCCTCCATTGCCCTGATAAGCTGCTATAAGGGATTTTATACCGAAGGCGGTGCTGAAGGTGTGGGAAAGGCAACAACAGGTGCAGTGGTGCTATCTTCCATGACCATACTTGTTTCAGACTATTTCCTCTCAGCCTGGCTATTCAGATAAGTCTCATTATATCATGACACACACCTGTCCAATATAAAATAATAACAAGGCAGAGTACCTCATAAAAATAATGCAATCCACAGGATTACTCCCTGTACCAATCTGTATTCAATGGCAGGCAAGGTCAGGTGCAGATGCTGCTTTGCAGAGGTGAAGAGGTGGTGAAGAAGACCCATGTAGCAATACTCAAGTGCGTACAGGGTGGATTCCCTGACCACTTGAGCCCGATTTATTCCTGTTCTAACCCTGATTCAGTATTGATTCAGGGTATATTTTCTTAACTGTCACCCTGAATTTATTTCAGGGTCTCATTCCTGTTCATTCTGACTATAAAAACGAGATGCTGAAACATGGTTCAGCATGACAACATCCACCCATCTACCTATTCACTCATCCACTCATCTCCTGCTTACTGTGGACAAAGGTGTTGGCATAATTTCAAACCATTTGAGCCGTTCAAATAGTTCAAACCGTTTAAACCGTTTTTTCTTCGGCACCCTGCCTTTCTTTTTTCTTGCTAAATCTTTTTGGACGGCAATGATCATGACAGTGATACATCGAGTATCATCATTACCATAAAGCCGATCATTACACCAAAGGTTGCCTCTTTCTCAAATCCCTTCCGATGTGACTCGGGAATTATTTCGTCACTTACCACATAGAGCATGGCACCTGCTGCAAAGGCCAGTCCCCATGGAAGTATGGGCTGCGAAACTGAAACAATGCCTATACCTAAAAGCCCTCCCACAGGCTCCACAAGACCTGTAAACAGGGCAATAATCAGTGCCCTTAATGGCGAGTACTTCTCTGTAACCAGTGCAAGGGCAACCACAAGACCCTCGGGCATATTCTGCAAGCCTATTCCTATGGCAAGGGTTATGCCGTTCCTTACATCTCCTCCACCAAACCCAACACCAACCGATAGCCCTTCGGGAAAGTTATGAAGTGTAATGGCAATCACGAATAACCATATACGCTTTAATCTTTTTGCATCGGCACCTTCGGGACCCTTAATGAAATGCTCATGAGGGGAATACCTGTCACTGAGATATAAAAAGATAGCCCCCAGCATCATTCCCCCGGCTACAATAAATGCAGCCTTTATTCCATTACCGGCATGTTCTATTGCAGGTAATATAAGAGAGAAGGATGTTGCAGCAAGCATAACACCTGCACCAAAGCCCATCATTATATCCTGAAGCCTCTGTGAGATATTCCTGAAGAATAATACAGGCAGGGCACCTACACCTGTAGCAAGACCTGCAAGGAAACTTGCAGTGAAGCCGATGAAAATCAAGGAATTGTCATTCATAGATTATATTATATCAGTAGTGTCAGGTAAAAAATACGACAAGAACGTATATAGGATGGGATTATTAATTTGAGAAGACAGCGGTGAGACTCCCTGACCAAAGGTAAAGGCATTCTGGCAGTTTTCGCAAATCTGTTTTATTACCGGCATGCCTGAGGCATTGAAAGCCTCTTTGCCCACCAGACTTTAATCTTATCCGCATCAGCCCTTCCCATGCTTTCAACCTCCTTTACAAATTTTTCCCATACAGGCACAGCCACAACACACCATCTCTTCAGTTCTGCCTGCGGGTCAAACCCTTCCGGTCTCAGATCTCTGTATTCAGGCTCTCCCCTGAGGTCCTTCCAGTTCTTGAGCGCAGCAAGCCCGGATAAAGCAAGATATACACGCAGGTCATGCTCAGCAGGTGTAATAGCCATTGCTTCTTTTATTCCGTTAATGGAAGCATTCAGTAGATTCACTATTTTTTCATACCCATAATCCCTTTTGGTCATGTGCATGTATGCCTGATCATTCATTATAAGACCCTTAAGCGCCGCTATAATGGCTCTGTCCCTTGGGAAGAGGCTGTCTCCATGTTTTTCAGTAACCAGGCTAACCGTTTTCATTGCATCAGCGTATCTCTTCAGACGCCACTCGGCAAGTGCCTTGAGTGTATAGGCAGTTCCAATGAGCCTGTCCTGTACAAGTGCATCCTTTCTGTCTCAAGAAGATTGTTAAGTGTCTTCAGTGTGAGCAGATAGGATGCATCCGCCTGTCCCTTTATGATTAATGTGTCAGAACGGAAAGGGTTCATCCTGATCTGATTTTCAAGAGATGCTGCCTGGTTGAACTCCTTCTGCGCCTCCCTTAGTTCCTTGATGTGCGAAACACATCCTGCGGAGAAGACAAAGACCATACTGATAATGAAAAACAGCCTGCTTATTTTAAATCCTTGCATCTTTCAGCTCCTTTAAAGGTTTCTTTCTATTTCTGAAACAATTGATTCCAAAGACCAGGCCTTCTTTGAATTTATCCTGTCAATGGCATCAAGCAGTATGGATCTTATCCTTTCAATCTTATCCTCATCAACACCTCTTTCTGAAACCGTCCTGAGGATAGTTGAAACAAGGATACCTAAAACCTCTTTTCTTGCAAGCACCCATTTTGCATCACCTGAGGTAGCTGAAAATACGGTATCAATTATCGTATCAAGAATGAAACCCAATGCCTCCTTCTTCTGACCATTAAACTCCAGTTCTGCAATCAATTCATGCCTTAAGGCCACTGCACTGATTGCTGATCTGAAAATCTCCCTGAACAGCAGGGAACTCAGCCTGCTGCCTGGAACCCTGGACAGCGAGGTAAGGAGGGAATCAACAAATCTGCCAAGAGTGGTATCTTCTTCAGCGGCCCTCTTCACAAGCCAGTCCGGATTCTCCACAACCTCATCAAGTACAACCTCCATAATCTCCAGCAGGTCAGACTTTGCAAGGGAAGGTAACCTTCTGTCATCGCCTTCCTTCAGGGCAGACAGCCGTGAAAGAAGCTCTTTTGATGCTATTATCAGAAGATGCTTTGATGGGTCATTCCTATACTCCTCAGGCCAAATGAGTTCCATATTCTGTGCAGTTTTCTCCAGGATTAGACTCATTATCTCAGGAAGCAGGTCTGGACCTATAATTTCCGTGTCTCTGCCAAGTTCCTTTATTATCTGTGTAAGTATTCTCTGTAGCCCTCTGTGATCAACCCCCATGAGGTCAGGATGTTCTGAAAGGGTTATCAATGCAGTTTTCAGGAGTCTGTCAAGAGCCTTCCTGCTGAATAGACGTTTAATCTCAATTTCATCTTCATCAATGATAATATCAAGCATGGTACTTCCCAGGGCTGTAACCATTGCCTGTTGAGAGGGATCCTTTACACCAAGATATGTAGCAGGATTTGATAGCACAACATCAGAAGCTGCCGTGATAGTGCTTTTCAGAACAACCTGTCCCCACTCAAGAAGGTTCTCTTCCAGAGAAAGGTCTGTATCTGCAAGACCTTCGGTCCTTTCCTTAAGGTCACCTATAATACCTCTTGATACTGATTCAATAAGAAGTCTGGCTTTATCATCACCACTGAGAAGTGCACTATTCTCCTCAATAGTTTCAAGAGAGGCAATAAATAGACCCTTTATAAGCCTGTCAAGCCGTTCGGTTTTAAAATCAAGCCCGTCCAAACTATTTAAGAATCCCTTTAATGCCTTACCTGTGGAAGTATTTTCGTCAACTATCGAAGGATTCCCGGAGAAATAGTCAATTCCTATCTCTATCAGAGTGCCCATTATCCTCTGAGTCGCTGAAGGATAGGGAGTTTCTCCCCTTGCCCATTGCCTGACCGTTACAAGGGTATTAATTGCCTCCTTGGTAAGCCCGGAGCCTTCCGGGTTAACACGTCCTGCATCAATATCATCAATCAGTTTGAACTCAAGATAGGAGTTGATAAGATAATCCTTTTCATCAGAAGTGATATCTCCAGAAAGTGCCTTTTTGAATGTATCTTCAAGAACAGAATTGTTCTGAAGATGCTTCTTGCCTGAACCCAGAAAGTAGTCTGTTGCTGCTGTAATGTTGATCTCTGGATTAAAATCAGGAAGGGGCAGTGTAAGTTCCCTGCTTATAGTTGACTCAAGATATGCCTGCCTTGCCTGCTGTGACAGTTTAAGCCCTGCCCTGATACCTAAGACAACAAGGTCTGCCATTGCATACATTTAATCCTCCTCCAGGCTACTTTGGTCCCAAATCCAGTCCACTACTTTCAGCTATTCTTTGTTATTCTTACAGCTGGATTCAGGTTGATTCAACTTCACCTTTTTTCCTTAAAAACCCTTTGATACCAAACAATGCCTTCAGCACATCATTCCAGAAGGGTGCGCCAAAGGATATCAGAACGGCAGTTATCAATAACCCGGCAAATTTTTTCAATAGATTATATCCCTCTAAAAGCTCTCCTGCCTCTGCAGCCTGCCAGCCAAGAGGAAGCCTGCCCTGGTAGAGCATCTGCCTTTTTGATTTGATGATTGAGAGCATTAGGGATGAGTGGTTTTCTGTAGCCTTTACCAGTATATTATCAACAAGTGCAGATAATCTCTCTGGCTCTTTCAGTTCATCCATGTCAACAAACATCTTCAAGGAGGACAACTCCTCTTTCAGACTATAGGGAAGGGATATCTTCTGTACAGCTCTCCTGTTAAAAACCTCCACATATGTCTTCATTGACTGTAAAAAAGAGTTCACCTCTTTACTGAAGGCCCTGAGTGTCTTCTTGTTAAACCTTCCCTCTAAAATCCCCTTCCTGATTTGCTCTGCCTCCATGCTTAGTTTATTCAATCTTTCTGAAAGAAAGGGCACCCTGATGCTCTCCGTATAGTATTGAGACTGCTCAATAATCCCAGAGCGTACAAGTGGCTCCTCCCTCAGGACCCTGTAGATCCTTATGGAGTCAGCATTCAGAAGACATACCATAACAAAACCGATAAGGAAAGTCCAGACAGCAATATGGCGGACATATCTCATCTCAAGCTCTCTCAGTCCTTCTTCAAAGAAGGAGGATATCCTGGTCATGTATTCTTTTATACGTTTCTCAACCTCTGTGATGGTTTCAATCATCCTGTCAATAATCACAGATGCATCTTCGCTAACGGATTCCTTCTGTATGGATTCAAGGAGCTTCTCTATATCCTTCAGGGTATCGGTGAATTTCCTTACAAGTTTCTCATCAATCATTCCTGTCAGGGCTCTTGATTGTAACTCTGAGATTCTTTTAAGATTCTCTGGCTTCAGTTTTATTACAGAGTTCTTCATCTCATTAATCGTATAGGAATGATTGGTAACGGAAATGCCCCTTCTCCCTTTTATTTCTGCCTTCAGGAGGATGAGTTTAGCCTTCAAGTCTTCAATCTCCCTGCAATAGGAACTCAATGTATTGTAAAAATTCCTGAATCTCCCCGTCGCAGAGGCTATCTTCTGCCTTTTCCCTGTATCAGGTATGAACCTCAGCAATCTGTAAAAGAGACCCTCCTCCATTGATTCATTTTTTAACAGGTCTGAGAAATAACTCCTGAGAAACCTTTCATATACACTCCAGCGGAGCCTGAGAATGTTCTTCAATGCCTCAACAATCACCTGTAGCAATACGGAAAGTCCTATTATGATGATCACAAATGCGATAAGTACATCCAGTGTATCTGCCATATCGCCTCCTTTATCAGATGATATCTGTTATCTCCTCTATCGCCCTTGCATATGCCAGGGCCAGAGCATCCAGGTTCTCTTCTGCCTTTGCAAGGTCATCGTCATTATCAATAAAGAACGGCTCTGAAATAACGCAGGGTGCCTTTGTGTATCTCAGGAGATAACCACCCCTGTCCTCTGCAGTCTTTGGCTTTATTCCCCTGTCTGGCAGCTTCAGACATTCTACAAGGTGCTTTAGCAGGACTTCGGCCATCCTCCTTCCTGTTTCAGACCTGTGATAATAAAGGACCTCTGTGCCTGAAGCCTGTCCGTTAAAGGCATTACAGTGCAGGCTCACTATAAAGTCTGGACCCAGGGCATTTATGTCAGCAGGAAGCTCTGCATAGGTTCTCCTGTATACACGCTGGATGTCAACATTTTCAGCCCTTTTTTCAATCCTTCTGGCCAGCTCTTCATTGAACTCGAACTCTGTAAGACCTGTATTCTTATTTATCGCCCCTGGCGAGCTTTTCTTATGGCCGATCACAAGGGCACAGAGCTTCTTTTTTACATCTTGTCCTTTCCTTTCCGCTACAATCTCCGACAATTGTTCCTTTAAATCATCCATTGACAGGATTCCTTTTCCGAGTAAATTCTTAAACAAAGCACCTGTCAGGTCTGGCAGAATCTCCATGATCTCTGCAGAATACAGCACATCGCCTGATAGCTCACCTCTCAGTATGGCAAGCCTGCCAACATCTTCAGGAGAAATCTCAAGGGGTGCTGATTCAGGGCTCTGTGCTGACTGCGGAGGTATCCTTGTAAGCAGGATTTTCTTGTTATCCACCTCTAATTTCTGACCGTGTCCAAGAATACCTATAAGAAGATTTCTCTGCGCCACAGTTTTTCCTCCTCATTTAAGCTTTTGTATATCTAATAACTTTCCGGATTGAGTTTCTTTATCATCTCTTCAAAAAGCGGTCTGTCTCTGAGACTCATAAACTCTTCATTGAAAGTAACCACCTGAAAAACAGCATAGGGAATACTTTTTTCTTCTTCCTTTAAACATTCATCATCTTTACTGAAAGTCTTGTCAGTGCATATAGCCTTAAGCACTATCGCAAATCTGATACCTTCAGAAAGTCTTGAATTATCCATATAAGGCATATCAAAGTAAGATACAGAAAATCTAAGCGGTTTCATATCAACATCTCCTTCACTTGAATACACCTCTGGATACACTTCTACCTCAACATCCGGATATTCTATCTTTTTGACCCTTATAATGATTGAATAGAGTTTTGTCCTCTTCTCCTTCGGGGTATAATACTGTTGTCCTGACCCTTCTTTTATGTCTTCACTATCACTGGCATTGTCAGGACACTTTCCACCATCAGCATAATCAGGGTCACAGACCACATTATACTCAGGAGAAAGAAGCTTGCCGAAATGATCAGAGTAATAGGCATCCTTTACTATTTT
>JAADHP010000145.1 GCA_013151785.1 Nitrospirota bacterium
AATATCCTGAATTTGTTACATGACTGATTCAGGACAGCTTTAAAACCTTATACTGATATTTATTTGCTGAAATCTATACCTTTTTCTTGAATATGGCAATGTAGGGTAAATTTCTGTACTGGTCGTCAAAATCAAGACCATAGCCAACAACATATTCATTGGGAATCTCAAAGCCTTTATAATCTATGGGAACATCCACCACCCTTCTATCTTTCTTATCAAGAAGGGCACATATCTTTAGAGAACGTGGGGCCCTGGAAAGAAGTCTCTCTCTGAGAAAATTCAGGGTAATACCTGTGTCAACTATATCCTCTATCAGAAGCACATCCCTGTTTGTAATATCCTCCCTCAGGTCATAGTAGATCTTTACCTCTCCTGTTGTATCTGTCTTTATGTAACTTGAGGCAATGATAAAATCTATGGTAAGGGGTATTTTTATATGCTTAACTAAATCAGAAAAAAACATAAAGGCACCCTTCAAGATACCAATTGCCACAAGTTCAGAGCCCCTGTAGTCCCTGTTGATCTCGTCAGCAAGCTCCATCACCTTATTCTGAATATCCTCTGGTGAAAAAAGCACTTTGCCTACAACCATAATTCTCCTCCAGATGCAAGGTTATATATAGTAACATATTGAAAATTTTGGGGTAAATGGAAAATTTTACAACATAAGTATCTTTTTTCTGCGGGAAAGGAGTTTTTTAGTATTACGAAAACTGCCAGAATGCCCTAACCCTCTGGTCGGGAGATTCACTGATCTGGAATGATCCCATTTTCATCTATTCCTGACGCAGGGCAGAAGAGCATATAAAAAACAACCACTGTATGACACAGCCTTTTATCTGTCCTGGAACTGACATACACCTGGCCTCATCCGGGTCTGGCAATCACCGTCACTGTCGTAGCCCTTCTGAGTGCAATAATCCGTGGTACACTGCTGCACGCAACTGGAACCAACAATATTACCAATATAATAGGTGGTATTAGGACTTATTGTTATAGTCCTGTTACGCCTCCACCTTGTGGCAAAGGCATCTCCTGCTGCCCAGTAGCACCTGTCCTGACCTGTCTCATTCCTGACGGAAACACCCGAGGCATAACATGAATCCACAACATTTATTGAAAAGCTTTGGGATGTTGATTGAGACCCTGGAGTGGTACAGCTGTCCTGCACCTGTACTGTAAAATTATAGGTACCGGGTGAGTCAAGCACCTGGGTACCTGTAATAGAGCATGTACCGGATGTATTTCCTGTACAGAAGTTTATCCCGCCGGGCAGTGAGCCCGATGTAAGGTTCCAGGAATAGGGAGATACACCACCAATCACTGTTATGGAACCTGAGTAGGCCTGACAATTTGATGCATCTGGCAGATTTGACGACCAGCCACTAAAGGGACTACAGGCACTTGCAATGTTTACAGTATAGGTACCAGAGATAGTATTGGATGGAGAACAGGAATCCTGCCAGCCTACTGTAAATGTACAGGAACCGGAGGATGTAGGAGTTCCAGAGATGGTAGCACCTGTGGAGGTACATGTCAGATTGAGCCCATAGGCACTACAATTATTTGTACAGGTAGTGTTGGAGTATGGACTCAGACCACCTGAGACGGTTATGCTCTGACTGAAGGCCGTACCCTGGGTGGCACTAAAGGCTGTACCTGATGCCGGACTGAGGCTTAGTGGAGTGGAACAGCTACCACTTGAACCTGACGGACTTACTGTAACCTGACATTTTGCAGAATCCCCACAGCTATCAGCAATGGATAACACAAATGTGGTATCAGAACTCAATGTTCCTGTAGTACAGGTACCACCACTGGAGTTTGTAAAGCTTGTACAGGTACCACTCTGAGGAGAGAAAACCCCATTGACAGGTCCGTTCGTTATGCTATAAGAAATATCCCAGGTACCATCACCATTGTCTGAGGCTGAAAGTGAGCATGAGATAAGTTTATACAGATGGATATTATATCCCTTTGTGGTAGTGGTACAGCCATCGCTCAACTGTGCACTCACCGGATAATCACCACAGTTGCCAGTGGGTGTGCCTGTGAGTTGAGAGCATTCATTATAGGAATCACTGTTACAATCTGCTGATGTTGAAGCTGTAATACCTGTGGGAAGGCCTGATACCGTATAAGAATAGGATGATATATCACCACCTGAGCCAATTATATTTGCAATATAGGGCATATTAACCGTACCATCAGGTAAGCTCGAGGTATTTATCTTCAACTCCTGAGGGCGTACAACAAGACTGAATGACCTCTCATCACATGAACCGGCGCTGTCAGTAACACTGAGCGTGAATGAAGAAGTGGCTGTTGAGCAGGCATTCAGAGTGCCTGAAGGACCGGCAAAGAGATTCGGTGTTCCCGTTAAAGAGCCACCTGAGAGTGAAAGCCCTGTGGGCAGAGTGCTTGCCGTGCCGGAGCAGTCTGAGGCTGCCCATGTATAGGACTGGCAGCCACCTGTTGCCCTTAAATTAACAGTGTAGGAGGAATCCTCTGTGGCCTCAGGCAGGGAGGTGGTCAGCATCTGTAATGGCTCGCACTTCACCGCATCTCTTAGTTCGTATACTGTAACGTACTCAATAATATCATCATAGGTGTCAGAGTATTCCTCAATATTGTAAACCGAGTAAATCTCACCTCCTCCGATGTTGGTATTACTGGTAAGAGAGCCATTCTGCGTTCTGTCCTCACCCTTACTAAGCACAATGAAGGCCACATCCTTTTTGTAGTTATTGCTTCCACCTGACTGAGCCTTGTCATTTATAGCCATGTCAGATGGGAGGGAATTGCAACAGACTGAGCCTGTTGTAAGGTCAGCCCTGTCATTAGTGCCATCGTATTTTACAGATGTGTCATCCGGAAGGTAGACAAGGTCAATACCCCATGCATCCTTTTCATTACAGATGCCCTGAAACTCGGTCTGCGTGGGCAACCTCTTGCTTGCTGCAACAAACCCGATGATAGCCTCTTTGCATGCCTTCACTCTTTCACGGGATTTCTTGAAGGCAGCCTGTTTTGTAAGCGGGCCAAGTAGGGCAGCACCCAGACCAACAAGAATGCCAATTACTATAAGCACTATGGCAAGCTCAATAAGGGTAAAGCCTCTCTGTGTGGTCTCTTTTTTCATGTTAATCACACAACATATTGGCCTTCTGTAAAGGTTTATTACAAACAGTATAGAACTGAGTTAGTATACACATATTGCCAAAGTAGCCCTTATAACAACTTGAAAGGGGCCGCCAGAATTGTTTATATGTTCTCAGTGGTATTTAGAAGAAATTGGGTCATCATAAATACAAGGGAATGGCTTTTTCAAAAGCCATTCCCTTGTAACATTTTTATCTCTTGGCATCAAAGTAGTATATTGCAGCCTTTGCACTTGTATTACATGCATCAGGAGTGATTGTACCAGAGGCATAGGCGGCAACCCATGAGGTGGTATTTGGTGCAGTGGCATCGGGAGTTGTTCCCTCACAAACAAGTTGTCCGTCCTGCCCATTTGCACTACCATCAATGGATACATCAAGAGCCTCTATATATGTTAGTTCGTCATTATTAAAAGCATTTGCACAACCACTATCTTTACAGATTATCATTACATTCTTTCCTGCATCAGCACCACCATCTGTCCCAAGAAAGACATAGAAGGTATAGGAACCCATGGTTATCGTGTTTGTCTCAGAACCAGACGCTCCTTCATAGGGTGGATTAATGAAATTCGCACCTGTAAGATCTGTCTTTACATTTCCATCACCGATCTTTCCATCCCTGTCAGAATCTCCAGGAAAACGGCCCTTTCTGTCAAAGAATGTCCAGATGGCAACCTCCCATGCCCTGCCTTTATTGACAAATTTCTTTGACCTTGCATTCTGGATCAGATCCTGTCCCTTGAGCACAGCACCAAGAATAATACCGATGATTACAAGCACAATGGCCAGCTCAATAAGTGTAAAGCCTCTTTCTTCGTGTAATCTTTTCATAAAATACCTCCTTTTGATTTATTTTCTGATCTGTAGTACTTTTGCCCGTATAAACTTAAAATCACAAATCATTAATCCTGAACCTCCTACGGTGTCCTGTCAAAGAAATAGGCAAGTGATACCAGATCATTGTTGTTACTATCTGCAGGCCATGCATCACCTGCATCTGAAATATCATGTCGCCTGACACGTCCTGTTGTACCATCCTCGGTACCATCAATGGATACGTCAATCATCTTTGCCATCCAGGCAGGAATACTGTAAATAAAGATTGCATTATAGGTTGTGGTACCTATGGTTGCATAACCGATGTTGAAGTAGCCATTGAAATTATGTTTTGCCAGCAAAATATTGGGCTGACCATAGGGTGCTACATTTACAACCCTCATATCAGAAAATGCCCGGTTCACGTTGTTCTCACCTGTGGTGGTAGATGCACAGTAGTCAGCTGTAGGGTCGGTATTATTACTTGGGGTGCCACCTGTTACATTATTGGGTGCATTATATCCGATAGTACCATTCTGATTACAGTCACCCGGGAAATAGTTTTTGCGATCATAAAAGGTCCATAGCATTGCCTCGAAACCTTTAAGGTCATTCTGGATCCTCTTTGCCTTGGCATTGTTTATCTGCTCCTGACCTTTAAGAACCGCACCAAGAATCAGACCAATGATAACAAGAACAATAGCAAGCTCTACAAGTGTAAAACCTCCCTCAGATACCCCCTTTAATTCTCCCTTTTTCATAATGACCTCCAGAAAAATTTTTTCTCACTATATTAACATTTTTATTTTTCTCAATTGCCACTCCCCATACCTCTGGAAATAAGGTCAGCTTCCATTAAACAAAATCCGTGCCAGCTATTTTATCAAAGTCAGGTGGAATAATAATCGCCTCTTAATTCTGGAATTTCAATAAAAATTTAAGGATTCACAACATCCCAAGATTTGTTTTAAAGCATTATATAACACAATTTTATTACATCGTTTTCATGTTTTCTTTACAGGCAAAGTAATTGCATGTTTTTAGAGTAAAAAATTTTAGCAT
>JAADHP010000273.1:0-5039 GCA_013151785.1 Nitrospirota bacterium
TATTCTATTTCTATAGAAACCTGTGCCTATGCTAATAGTGGTCTTCTCCTGAGGGATGAAGGTGAGAAGGGCGAGGAGATTATGTACAGTACCGTCTCTTTCACCTCTTTCAAGCCTCTCATCAGCATAGTATTCGTAGTATTGAAGATTGTCATTGCTGTACTTTTTGAAATAATAAACAACAGTTCCTGTAAGCCAGGCAGTAGGGGCATAGGTGGTGTTCAACCTTATCACATGTGATTTCTCAGGAGCTGAATTATAAACAGGATTCCTTGTGTTTGTAAAAATATATTCAGTCCTGAATTTCAGTCTTTTTAACAGCCTTCCATATACCTTTAATGAGAAGCTCTGTTTTGTGGTATTCTGGTCCAGCCTTGGCCAGGCATCGGCATCTGATCTCTCAATGGACGTAAGTGTGTAACCACCCAGTATAGAAATAGCCTTTGAAGGCCTGTATCTTATGTTAAAACTGATTGAGTGGGTCTTCCTGTCAATGGGTTGTCTTAATGAATAGGTTAAAGCATAATTGTCTCCCCTCAGTGTTGCTGTATCATCAACATTATTGTCATGAGCAACATAATGCCATCTTATGAAAAATCCCAGATCATGCATGGGAAGATAAGAAAGCTGAATCCCTGAATAAAAACCCTCTCTCTTTGCACCACTGAAGTGGTTTAAAGCCCTGCTGTTACCAAGAGTCAGAGAGCCTACAATCCTTCCAGTATAGGATGTATGGATCTTTATAAAATCAGAAGAAGACCTTAATTCAGGTATCACATTATGGGGAAAGGTGTCCGCAGGTCGCAGAGTGGTAGCAGGATAGGTGTCTTTCAGGGTATCATCACCACCTGGCAAGAAGTTCTTTTCCCTGTGTGTGTACTCGATCTCCAGAGGACCGAAATGTCCGTTGGTTCCCATAGTTAATTCCTTTGTATCAAAATCAATATCTCTACTCTGTGATGTCTTCGTTAAATCCTCGAAATAGCCTATAGCAAAGCGTTGTTGTTCAGTCCCCTCTTTATGATAGTTGAAATATCTTGTAAACACATGAAATGGATAGTTGGGGACTTTAAGTCTCAAGGTGAACTCTGTCTTTGATGTTTTCACTTCATATTCATCACCCTTGTTACGTTCATCATAATGAAACTCTGGTGAAGCAGAGGGAAAAGAGAAATCGTAATGTCTGTGATTGTGAACCATCCCAATACTTACCAGTCTTGAAAGCAGGATATCCCTGTATGCATATCCTGTATCAAGATAGTAGTTATCATCTGACAGGCTAAAGACTTCCAGGTGAAAGCGATGTGGTAGCGGATATGTCTCTGCTATTCCTTTGAAGGTAATGGAATCATCTGGCTCTGAATACTCCAGAACCCTTTTAGCACCTTTTAAATCAATAAAATTGTATCCCGCCGAAAGCTGATAGGTGGGCGGATATTCAGATTTATATCCCAGTTCCAGTCCATACACATGCAGAGGCAATAAAATAGCAGCAACCAGAACAATGAACAGACTGCATCTATTCACTGTGTGAACCTCCCCGTGCCAGTAGTGGATGGCAGGTCAGTGCCATGTATTGTGCTGTGGCAGTCTGTACACCTTGTAAAGAAGTATCTCTTTTTGTCGTAAGTCATATACTCACCTGTAGTGGTGTTCAACCTGTGGCTCTCATGACACTGGAGACATAAAAAGGGTTCCCGGACTACCAAAAGATTATTGTTAGGTGATCCATGAGGCACATGACAGGTGAGACAATCCTCTGTCAGGTCTCCATGCTCATAAAGAAAGGGGCCTTCCTTTTCTCCATGGCACTGGGTGCATGTCTCCTTAACCGTCTCCCTTTTCAACAGATGTTCAGTCGTGGTACCATGGGCATCATGGCAATCTGTACAGAATACCTTACCTTCTCTGACAGGATGGTGGCTTGGCAGATTATAAAGTGCCCTGATATCCTGATGGCATTTGAAACACATCTCTGCAGTCTCTCTGGGCTTGACCTTCAGGTCAGGCCCTTTATGTATAACATGACAATCTGAACAGGATACATCATTCATGGCATGAACACCTGCATTCCAGTCATGAAGATTAAATGTGGCGTTACCTGTATGGCATTTCAGACATATAAGGCTCTTGGCAGGTGCTGGTAGATTTTTTAAATTAATAAGGGTTTTATAATTACAGGCTGTCTTTTTTCCCTTCTTGAGGTTTTCCTCAACAAGCTCCTTTGTTATACCTTTAATAGCAAGACTCCCGGGGCCATGACAGGACTCACAATCCACCAGTGGAAGCCCTGACTCTCTTTTCAATTGTGCCCCCATGGTGCTGGCATCAAAGGCTGCCTTTATACGGTCATGCTCATGACAGGCACTGAGGCAGTTATCTGTGCCAACATACTCAGCATCCAGCCTTCCTGCAATCATTCTCTCATATTCTTTCATAGGAAGTATTGGTCTGGAACGCTTTAATTCTGTACAACCAATGATTATGAGCAGAATTATAAGTATACCTGAAAAAAATGCTATTTTCCCCTGTCTTTTCATCCCTTAACCGCTCCGATTTTAAAAATTGTCAACCTTTCTTTAAACATACACTGACAAAAAGTTTTTATTCAACCCAAATCCATTGATAAAGTCTATACAGTGCTATTATTGTTATTCTTATAACTGGATTCAAGATTCAATTTACAAGAATCCCTGTCCCAATGTCATCCTGCTGATTCTGATTATTAATCATTGAACCAGTAGCATCTCAAGCAGGGCCTTCTGCGCATAAAGGCGATTCTCTGCCTGATCAAAAACCACACTTGATGGACCATCCAACACCTCATTGGTTATCTCCTCGCCTCTGTGAGCAGGCAGACAATGCATAACAATCACATCCTCCCTGGCGCATCCAACAAGCTGGAGATTTACCTGATAGGGCTGGAATCTCTTTTTCTTTTTATCCTTTTCTGCCTCCTGGCCCATGCTGACCCACACATCGGTATATATAACATCTGCACGGCCTGCAGCCTCTTTTGGGTCCCTCAGGATGATTATCTCTCCATCACCACTCCTTGCCTCTTCCAGCACCTCTGCATCAGGCTCATACCCCTCTGGACAGGCCACATTTAAAGAAAACCCTATCCTGCCTGCTGCCTCTATTAATGAGTTTGCAACATTATTACCATCACCTATATAGGCCACCTTGAGCCCTGCTATACGGTCTTTTTTTTCTTTGATGGTCATGAGATCAGCAAGTGCCTGACATGGATGATGTAAATCACTGAGCCCATTTATAACAGGTATATCTGAGGCAGAAGAAAACCTGATAAGCCTTTCATGTTCAAAGGTTCTTATCACAAGGGCATCAAGATAACGTGATAAGACCCTGGCCGTGTCCTCTATGGTCTCCCCTCTGCCAAGTTGTATCTCCGAGGGAGTCATATACACAGCCTGTGCCCCTAACTGGTATATACCTACCTCAAAAGAGATCCTTGTACGAGTTGAGGGTTTTTCAAACAAAAGCCCTATACTCTTACCAATAAGGGGACACTGCTGTGCATCAACTCCGGCCTTCAGGCTTATTGCCCTTTCAATAATGGCATTGATCTCCTCTTTTGTAAGATCCCATAGTCTTAAAAAATGCCTCTTCATGACAGCCTCCAGAGGATGTCTGCGAGGATATCCAGGGCAGTATCAATATCCTCTTCAGTTATTATAAGGGGTGGAGTAAACCTCAGGGTGGTACCTGCTGTACAGTTTATAAGAAGTCCCTTCTCAATACATGCCTTCACGATTGGTTGACATTCCCTTGTAAGCTCCACACCCACCATCAAGCCTATCCCCCTGATATCAACTATTATACCCGAAAACTCCTCTTTAAGTTTATATAGTTTATCTTTTAGATACCCTCCAAGACGAGCGCATTCCTTCAGTATAAAGGCATCATCTTCAAGTATCGTCTCAAGGGTGGCAACAGCTGCCTGACAGACAAGGGGATTACCACCAAAAGTAGAGGCATGACTACCAGGTGTAAAGGATGATGCAACATGCTCTTTTGCCAGCATTGCACCTATGGGAACACCTCCGCCAAGGCCCTTTGCAAGTGTCATGATATCTGGCTCAATACCAAAATGTTCATAGGCAAAGAGCCTGCCTGTTCTTCCCATGCCTGTCTGTACCTCATCAAGTATGAGAAGCACCCCCTTTTCATTACAGAGTGTGCGTACATTCTTAAAATACTCCTGTGAAGGAACCTTCACACCACCTTCGCCCTGAATGGGCTCAAGCATTACAGCACAGGTTCTATCATCTATGGCAGAGTGTAACGCATCAATATCATTAAAAGACACATATTTAAATCCTGGAAGAAGTGGTTCAAAGCCCTTCTGAATTTTCTCCTGGCCTGTAGCAGTAATAGTGGCCATGGTTCTGCCATGGAATGAGTTATAGGCTGTAATTATTTCATATCTGTTTTCACCATAATGCTCATTTGCATATTTTCTGGCAAGTTTTATAGCCGCCTCATTCGCCTCAGCACCTGAATTGCAGAAAAAAACCCTGTCAGCAAAGGAGTTTTCAACAAGCAGTTTTGCAAGTTTTATCTGGGAGTCAATATGATAGAGATTTGAGACATGCAGCAGTCTCTGTGCCTGTTTTTGTATAGATACAACTACCCTTGGATGGCAATGGCCAAGTATATTCACTGCAATACCGCCTACAAAATCAAGATACTCCTTGCCATCATCACCGTATACCCTGGCACCCCGCCCCTTCACTAACACAACAGGATACCTGTTGTAAGTGTTCATCAGATATTTTGCTGCCTCATCAAGTAGCCTCTTCATCTCAAAAACTCCTATTCATCAATGTATCCTTATAAGTGGTATGGTTGAGTCTGAACGGTTTTGAATTTTGCATAAGATTTGCCAGGAGGGGAAGAGCCCCAAAAATCAGGGATTTTTTGGGACCCCTGAATCGCAAAATTCCCTCGGAAGCGGGGTCCCCGAAAAGTCGTAGACTTTTTGGGGCAGGGACTTGGATGTCCGCTGAGAATGA
>JAADHP010000273.1:5106-5360 GCA_013151785.1 Nitrospirota bacterium
TGCAGCAAGCAGTGGAAACATTATTTCATGATGTCCTGTAAGATAAAACCCTCTGCCACCCTCAAGGGTAGGTCTGTGTACCACGTTTACCATTGGCCTGTACTGTCTTATAAAATCCAGTGTCACTGTGGTAATATCTTTGACCCTGTGACCAAGGTTTCGTGCAATGGTAAGTGCCTTTAGAAACACCTCGGGCATTATAACTGCTGAGCCAAGATTTATAAATACCCCACCTTCAAGGTCGGCAATCACCG
>JAADHP010000285.1 GCA_013151785.1 Nitrospirota bacterium
CAAAATGTAAATGTTCAGAATATTATGCGGAGCAGAATCTACACGATTATAAGATTTACGTAAATGATCAGATTAATCTTTTTAAATCTTTTGAGAAGGAATGGACAGTAAAACTTGAACTGATAGCAAGATACTGGAAAAACAAGATTGATGCATTAAATACGATCTATAGACATACAAAACGCTATAATCTTCAGTTCCTTTGGCCTGACCTGTCATGGAGTATTCTTGAAGAACACTATAGAAATATATATGAGTTCCAAACCTACAACATTGATAGGTTCATGGAAGGATTAAGAGAGAGAAAAACTAACGTTCTGTCCACACAACAACAATGCATAGCAATTGGACAGGCTTTAAATGAATACCGGGAGGAGTTCGTGAGAAAGGAATTAGCAAAGGGTATACGATGTGCACCGGTAATAGGCAATACAACCACCATCAATCTGCCTTTTTTTAAAATGCAGGTTTTCATATCCACAGGATCACGAGATTTAATGGCTATCAAAACAGAGGCGAATTTTCCGTTTCTGTCAGGTGAACACTGGTGGGTCTCAAAATCAGGTTCAGAATCAAGCGGTGGCAAAGTCGGTATCGGGTTGGGGCCTGTATCTGGTGAGGTGTGGGGTGATAAAGGCGGAGATTGGGGTGCTGCCGGTTCAATAGATTTCATTGCTGTTGTGAGTCCCTTGGGGAAATTACCTGCGTTCGGAAAGTCACTTGGTGGAATTACAGGAGAGGCTACAGGCAAAGCAGCCGAAAAGATTATCGGTAAGTCCATTAAGTCGGAGTTTAAATTTGAGTGGAAGGTAGAGAAGGGAAAAGGCCTTTCGAAGGGGATTAATGTCAAATTTGAGCCAACCGTTGGGTATGAAAAGAAAAGCGGAGTTCCTCCACCAGGATGGATTAGACTTCATAGCAGGGCCAGGGAGAAAGACCAGTGGCCGAGAATAAATATAGGCGAACCTATACCAAAACTACCAAAACTTCCTAAGATGTGTCCATGATAAGGTATAAACGGCAAAAGATACTCCTGAACGAATAAAATGGAGGCAACTGGAAAATGAGATTTGAAGAGGCTGCTTCATCGCCTGAGGGATTCATCGACTACATATACAGTCTTGACCATTCTTATGAAGATGAAATAGTCCAGTGCTGGCGTATTGATGAGAAATATATAAATATCCTGAAGGATTTTCCAGCAGAGGAGGTCCTGTCTGCATTCTCCAGAACTCTGGAGAGGACAAAAAGCAGGAGGATGATAGACCTGATCTTTGAATTGTGTGCAAGGGTTCTTGGTAAAAAGGGGGCAGATTTTGTTCGTGCCAGATGGGACAGGTACCATAAAGATCACTTCTCTTACGGGCTTTCGCTTGCTGCCTTCAGGTGCCTGCCCCATGAAGAGGGATTCAGACTGATTGCTGATGCCCTTGCTAAAATGGAATGCAGTGAGTTGTCACGCTATCGGTCATGCCTGATCTGGTTCAAGACAAGCTGGGCTCTGGACTGGATAGAAGAAAATATAAGAACTCCTGTTGATTTTGTATGGGGTGCGATAGCTGCAGAATCCCGATTCAACTGGCATAGAGCCAGAAAGTGGCTTGACAGCGGACGTCCTCTGAGTATTGTAGCCCTGGATGCACTCTCCCTATGTTTGCAAAGGAGGAGTATGGGTAAAAGGCATGACTTCAGGATGCCAGATATCGACGAACTCGTATCAACCCTGAGAAATTACCTGAAGCACGACGATACCCCGGGGATCCGTGAACGTATATCTTACATAATATCACTTGTCTGACGGACAGAGTATACCAGGGAAATTCATCAGATTTATGAATTTTTACGCATGAAAGGAGGAAAGCACAGGTGAATTGAAAAAACGTCTTATCTCTTCCAGGACATCAAAAATTTAATATGAAAGGAGATCAAAATGAGAAAGAAAATTTACTGCATTACTTTTGCCGCTCTGTTATTGGCTGTGATGTATGGTTCCATGGTTTTTGCAGCAGACACTTCTTCTGGTTTTGTATTCAACGCAAAGAGGGCTTCGATAAGTTCAATGCTGTCAAATAACGTGGACAAAAGCGTAACGGTGGTTCTTGACTCAGGAGCAAAACTGAGCGGCAGAATAGTGGATATCAAAGGAGAGATTGTCTATTTAAGTGACGAAAGAATGAGGGGAAGAACCAACAATCATGTGCTTATTCGTATGAACAGCATTGATGCTCTGATATTTGATGCATCGGAGTTCAGATGATGTTGTATGGATCAGTTATGCTGCAAGTCAAAAGGACCTTAGAATAGGCTATTATGAAAAGTCTTTCTCATCATATAAGGTTATTTAAATTCTGCCTGATGTGGGGAATAGTTTTTATTCTGGCTGGGTGCTATGAATCTCCTGTACCGCTCTCATCAAGCATAAATTCCATTATTGATATGGATCTTGTTGGCAGATGGAAAGGCATGGATACCGGGGATGATGTAATAGTGGATATGATGGTCATGAAATTCAATGAAAGAGAATACTATGTCAGGCATCAGGTAAAGGAGAAAAGGCATGATGGTCGCTTTGTTACTGTGGAGACAATAAGACTAAGAGCATACATTGTCAAGGTCTCAGGAGTGCCTTTCATTAATGTCCAGTATATAAATCCAGGAGAAAAAAGGATTTACATGTTCTTCAGGTATTCCCTCTCCAGGGATGGCATACTGACATTGAAGATAGTTAGCGACGACTTTATCAAAACGAAATTCAAGACATCGAAAGAACTTTACAGGTTCATCAGTAAAAATGTGGATAATAAAAAGCTCTATGGAAAGCAGGTAAGATATGTAAAGGTTTCTGACCTTGATTTTGCTGATGCAGATAGTGCATTGCAGACAGTAGTAAAAGGCAACAATGCCTTTGCCTTTGACCTGTACCAGAAACTCAAAGATGAAAAGGGGAACATCTTTTTTTCACCCTACAGCATCTCCACTGCACTTGCAATGATTTACGCCGGCTCAAGAGGACTCACAGAGGAAGAGATGGCGAAGGTCCTGCACCTTTCTCTGAAAGATAAACATCTACTACATTCATCCTTTTCAAAACTACAGTCAGAACTGCTTGCCATTCAGGATAAGGGCCGTGTGAGGATCAACATGGCCAACTCATTATGGGTTCAGGAAGGGTATCATTTTCAGGATACTTTCATAGGGCTGATCGGTAAATACTATGGTGCCGGATTGAATTATGTGGACTTTGCAACAAAGACCGAGACCGCACGGAAGACTATAAACAGGTGGGTGGCTGAGAGAACAGGGTGGAAGATCAGAGAACTGATCAAGCCTGGCATGATCGATTCATCTACAAATTCGGTTCTCTGTAATGCAATCTATTTCAAAGGAGACTGGTTGAGGCGATTCGATAAAGAAGAAACAAGGGATGCTGATTTCCATATCTCTGCTGACAGGACCGTCAAGGTTCCAATGATGAACCAGAAGTCAGGATTTAAATTTAAGGACTTCGGCGACTTCAGTGCTATAGAATTACCGTATGAAGGAGATGACCTTTCCATGATTATCTTTCTGCCTGAAGAGATCAATGGCCTGGCAGGGCTTGAAAGAAATCTGACAGCTGACAATGTTAAAAACTGGATAGATGAACTCTACAGTTCATACGAGTCAGAGGTACTGTTGAGTCTACCCAGATTTAAAACCACATACGAGTTTAAACTTTCTGATCTTCTTGCTCAGATGGGTATGCCCCATGCCTTTAAAGACTCTGACTTTTCAGGAATAACCGTCAGGAAGGATTTTTTCATAAACCAGATTGTTCACAGTGCATTTATAGACATTAATGAAGAAGGCACGGAGGCCGCTGCTGCAATGGCAATCAGCACACTCAGGGGAGGAGGTATAAGTATGCCGAAGACGTTCCGGGCAGATCACCCCTTTGTATTCCTGATACGCGAAAATCAGACCGGTAGCATCTTATTTATTGGCAGGATTATTAATCCAGCAAAATGAAGGAAGAAGCGAAAAAGACATCAACATTAATATTTCTGATTTTTCCCTGTATCGTTTTAATTTTAATATTTAATAGTGCAGGAGGAGCCATGAAACCTGCAAACTGGCATGATGTGGAAAGGACCATAGAGAAGATATCAAAAATCATAGGGTCTGATTTAAGAGAAGCCGAACATATTCTGAATGGCAATCTGACGCCGGTAAAAGAAACAGATAACAGATTCATCCTTGATAATCCAGACAGTGCCTTCAATGGTGTTCAGATAATTGTAGATGATAAAAAGAGAGTTGAATTTATATTTATTCCTGTTTCAGACGAAGAGGGAGTTCTTGCCTCCAGCCTGCCCGATCTCGGGAAGCCTGTAGATATTGATATTGTATCGCCTCCTGTTGTTGGAGAGGGAGACACACCTGAATGGACACACAAATATAGTGAATGCTATCTTCTTAATGGCAGAAAGGTCTGTTTTGGTTTCGAGGAACATGATAACACTAAGCAACTGGTGGCTATCAGTATCGAATCTCACAAAAAAATAAAGACCCCTGAAGAAGCATATAAATACCTTCTAAAGAAAAAAGGATTTTTAGATGCTGGTGATGTTGAAGGAGGCTGTGAAGCACCAGAGGAGTTCCCCGGACTGTTCCTTTGTTCCATAACCTTCCTTGCCGAAGACCCGGCAGGAGTCACATCCTATATCGTCACTGCTGATGGAGAGATTTACTACCCCCATCTCTGGTTCGGTGAGTATAACTTTGATCATCTGCTCAAGAAGATCGAGACACTAAACATTTTTCCAAAATCTGAGGAACAGGCTTTGAAGATGGCAATTCAATTAATAAGGCTGAGGGATCCTGGAGACCTTATAATCAGCGATGCTTCTGAAGCCCTGCGGCTTAAAAAACTTTCTCCCGATGCCAAAGGCCCGGAACCTGCCGCTCCACAGGTTATCAAAAAAGAGGATTATTACGAGATCATCATATATACATTTATCCAGCTACCGCATTCTCCCGGTATTATGGTA
>JAADHP010000143.1:0-503 GCA_013151785.1 Nitrospirota bacterium
TTTCACTGTAATGTAATGGCAGATGGTGGAAACGAGGAGAAGGCGGAAAAGGCAGCAAAAGCATGGTTATTGCTTATTGATGAAGGGAAATATGAAGAAAGCTGGGAAACGGCTTCAGTGTATTTCAGGAATTCAATAACAAAAGAGAAATGGGTAAAGATGCTAACCACTGTTAGAATGCCCCTTGGCAGGCTTGTTTTTAGAAGACTGGATACAATAACTTACAAAAGTTATTTGCCTGGCGCTCCTGATGGAGAATATATGATTGTTCAATTTAAAACATCTTTTGAAAATAAGAAATCCGCCATTGAGACTATCACCACAATGCTGGATAGAGATGGTAACTGGAGGGTCGCGGGGTATTACATAAGATAGCAATTATAATTTCATCCGCTTAAGTTATAGAGAAGACCAATACTGTCCGATAAACCGTGATAAGTCCTTGAAGGATAGGGGATATTAATTTTTCGTCTCATTCTCGCCGGACATCCCTGTCCGTCTCC
>JAADHP010000143.1:525-10385 GCA_013151785.1 Nitrospirota bacterium
GGCAAGCACTACTGCAAAATTTAAATCCGCTCAAAATTAATATCCCCTATCCTTATGAATAGTTGCTGTATTTTTTACCGGACACCACTGAGAGAAGACAAAGAGTTTTTAACTCGGAATTTCCCGTGGTCTTGCCAGGGGTATGAAGAGTTAGTATGGTAATAATATAATTCCTTATCTTAGTTTTTTATACCCTGCGGCAAGCTGCAGGGAGTTTCATTTGACAAACAGTGGTGGGAAAGAGTCAGAAGGTGATACTATGCAGGTAAAAGTCGGTTGTTGTGGCTTTCCTGTATCAAAGAAAAAATATTATAAGGAATTTAATGTTGTTGAAATCCAGCAGACCTTTTACCAGCCTCCAGACGTTGCACTTGCCAGAAAGTGGAGGAGTGAGTCTCCTCAGGACTTTGAGTTCACCCTGAAGGCATGGCAGCTTATAACCCATGAACCAAAAAGCCCAACCTATAAAAGATTGAAAATTAAGATACCTGAAAAAAATAAGAAAAACTATGGGTCCTTTAAATGGACAGATGAGGTAAGAGCTGCATGGGAAAGGACAAGGGAGATAGCTGATGCTCTTGATGCAAGGGTGATAGTGTTTCAATGTCCACCAGGATTTGAACCCACCGATGAGAACAAGAAAAACATGATAAGCTTTTTCAGTAACATTGACCGCGAGGAATACATTTTTGCCTGGGAGCCAAGGGGAAGATGGCGTAAGCAAGATATAGAGCCCCTCTGCAAAGAACTGGATCTTGTGCATGTGGTGGATCCCTTTGTGGCAGAACCGGTTCATGGGAGGATTGCCTATTACCGCCTTCACGGGATTGGTGGGTATAAGTATAAATATACAAAAGAGGATCTTGAAAGATTAAAGGGTATTGTGAAGAAGGGGAAGGATTGTTATGTTATGTTTAACAATATTTATATGTTTGATGATGCCCTTGAGTTTAAAAAATTAATTTGTATCTGATCTAATCCTTTAAAAGCTTACATCCACTTATATTGTTTATCCACAGTACTGTGAAGTTTGAAGGGTTTAATACACTCCTTCATGTTGGTGCCTATCACAGTAATATTTTCTAAATTAGCCTCACCCAGTCCTTTTTGTGAGCAATAGTACAGATATCCCACCCTATTGAAGTCCACTCCCATAATCTCACAGGCAATTCTGTCGGCTGCAAGTGGGTCTGTGCTTGATATGGCAACTCCAACAAACAGAGGGCTTCCGAAGGTTGGGCCATCACCCTCCATTCCTTCGAGTCCGTCAATAACCACAAGGTCAGGCCATACCAGTTCGGCGAGTTCTGCTATGTTAATATTTATCTGTTTTATTCCCTGATGAACCTTCATCTTATCATGAACATAGATAGCCCCCATTGCCATGTTTTTGATGGAAAGGGTAACAACTACTGTGTCATGGGTCTTTAATTTTGCTGCAGAGATTATGAAATTCTGTCTGTCAAGTAAAAGTGAGGAGACTCTAACAGAGACAGGTCTGTTATTCTTATCCCTGATAGTTATCTCTTCAAATGGGCCTCTGTTCAGGTCTAATAGTTCAGCATTATACTCGTTAAGAAGTTCAAAATAATCGAAATTCCTGTATCCCTCCAGAGTATTTCCAGCAGCTGCCTCAGCTATGATAACCGTTTCTTTATAAAACTCACTCAGAAAATCCAGAATACCTCTTATCTGATCAATATGGGTTGCAGCAAGGGAAACTGTTGTGGAGACAAGGTTTGGCTTTATGATAACAGGTCTGTTGTCTATTTTTTCTTTAATCTCATCGGAGATTAGCTCAAGGGATTTCCTGATGTTATTCCTTCTGTTATCTCCTTTTATAAGGGAAACTCTTTTCATTATTTATAGACTTAAATATAAAAAATCCTTTATTTTCCTACCCTAATATTATAGCCTATTAAATGTTTAAGTTTATCATTGTGAGCATATAAGAATGAACAGTGTATGGGTAAATGGGTAGATGGGTAAATGGGTGGATGAGTTGATGAGTGGATGGGTTAAAGTCAGTGAGCGGTGAGCAGTAAACTATAAGCAGTGAGAGTAAGATGTCATGCTGAACCCTGTCCTGAATCCTGAACCAAGTTCAGGACAGGCTTGTTTCAAGATCTCGGTTTCCCTTTGGTCATGCCGAATTCAGTTGGGCATCTGGTCTTTTAGAGTAAGGACTGCTATGTAAGTTCTGTTTTTTTATAAAACGCTATAGACATATTTTTTTAAAATTGGAAGAACTCCTGCTATAAAAATCTTGACATTTCCATAACTATTCTCGAATTATAAAGTACCCTCAAACTATGTGTAAAGATATGAAGAATTAATGAGAGCAGTGGTATGAATTCCCCTGTTAATTTTGGGGAGGCAGTTTTTACAAGGAGGTTGCATGGGTACAAATAACATTATCTTTCTTGAAGTTATTGAATGGTTTGATGAGACAGGCAGGGAGATTGTCCATAGAATCCCTGAGCAAGGCTCGGGAGAGATCAAGTTTGGTGCACAGCTTACAGTAAGGGAGAGCCAGTCGGCAGTGCTATTTTATCAGGGCAAGGCATATGATGGCTTTGGGCCTGGTCGTCACACATTGAAGACCGCCAATATTCCCATTCTTACAAAGGTGTTGAGTACCCCCTGGGGGCTTACAAGTCCTCTGAGGGCAGAGGTTTATTTTGTTAATATGAAGATTTTTCCCAATCTCAAATGGGGCACCCGTGACCCTGTTGCCTTCAGAGACAGCGAATTGGGTCTTGTCAGGTTAAGGGCCTTTGGTGTCTTTGATATAAGGGTGCTGCAGCCTGTATTGTTTATAAACCGCATTGTTGGTACCCAGGGGATTTTTTCTACAGAGGAGATAGAGGAATACCTGAGCAGGGTAATCGTATCAAGATTCAATGATTACCTGGGTGAACACCTTGATTCCCTCTTCAATCTGCCTGGCAGGTATGATGAGATAGCAAGAGGCCTTCAGGAACGCCTGAGAAGTGATTTCTCTCATCTTGGCCTTGGGCTTGTAAACCTGTATATTAATTCAATTACACCACCACCCGAGGTGCAGCAGGCCATAGATGATAAAAGTCGTCTCAACGTGATTGAAAATCTTGACAGGCTTGTTAAGATGAAGGCAGCCATGGCCATGGAGAAGGCTGCAGAAAACCCATCTGATGCAGGAAGTGGCATGGGGCTTGGTCTCGGGTTTATGATGCCTGCCATGTTTGCTGATATGATTTCAAGGAATAAAGACACCTTAGAAGGAAAAAGCACAGAGTGTCCGGAATGTCATAATGCTGTGCCATCAGATGCCAGGTTCTGTCCCTATTGCGGGCACCAGATAGTGGTATTCCAGCAATGTCCCGCCTGTGGTAAGAATCTACCACCACATGCAAGGTTCTGTATCAGTTGTGGCACAGCCCTTTCTGAGGCACCAAGGGATAAAAAATGTCCCCATTGTGGTGCAATAAACCTCCTGGAATCTATTTATTGTAACCAGTGTGGAAAGAAACTATAAAATAAGCATAGCCCATACCTGTCCGCAGTGTGGAGCGCCTGTCAGTTTAGACGAGGCTCAGAGGGTTTTCCAGTGTGAATATTGCAGGGTAAGGCTGTATATTGCTAACAAGTCATATTTTCAATATTACCTTCCACCTGTAAAGTCCAGCACCAGTACAGAACTGCTCTTTGTACCTTACTGGCGGTTTAAAGGAATGTTGTTTCACTTCAGAACAGATAAAACAACAGGTAGAATAATAGATAGCTCAACACTTGCCCTTGACACCTCCTATTTCCCCATCTCTCTGGGTGTAAGAACGCAGACTGTGCCGTTGAGATATTTAAATTCAGAGATTATCAAAAACAGATTTTTAAACCATAGAGAATTTAGTGAACTCTTTAAGCACATGACGATGCCTTCAAAGAGGGCAGAACACCTCTCGCTGAGAGGATATGTTTCAGAACATGATCCCCAGGCATTGTACAAGGTGTTTATAGGAGAAAGGAAGAGTCTTGTATATCTTCCCCTTTATGTAAAAGACGGTATGTTTTATGACTCGGTGGCTGATGAGCCACTGTTTAGAATGCCTGAAGATATGGAATGGCCTGAGAAAAAAAGGCCGGAGGATTGGGAGCCGGGATTTATACCAACACTATGTCCAGCCTGTGGCTGGGATATGGAGGCTGAGCCAGAGAGTCTGACACTGTTATGTCGCAACTGTACCTCTGTCTGGCAGGCAGCGGGAGAGAGATTAAAAAAACTGCAATACAAGGTGCTCTATAGTGAGAAGACAGGCAATCTCTTATATCTTCCCTTCTGGCACATAGAGGCTGATTTGGAAGGTGTCAGTCTGAAAACCTATGGTGACCTTGTGAGGTTTGCCAACCTACCAAGGGTTGTAAAGAAACGCTGGGAAGAGATCCCCTGTGGATTCTGGGTTCCAGCGTTCAAGGTGCATCCTGATCACTTCTTGAAGATAGCCCTGACAGCCACTGTAAATCAGGGAATAAAGGAAGGAAAGTGGATTGAATCTGCTCCAGTTTATCCGGTTACACTACCCTCTGCAGAGGCGGTTGAGTGTGTTAAGCTGATGGTCATGGAGCTTGCAAAACCAAGGAGGAGAATGTACGATCTGACAGATAAAATCCATGTTCATAATCCTGTAGTTACCCTTGTTTTTGTACCTTTTTATGACAGGACTATTGAGCTGTTACAGCCGGACCTGCATATAAGCATAAATAAAAAAATCCTTCATTACGGCAAGAACCTGTGAGTTCTTTTGAGAATTTTTTGAAATAGATGGAGGGAAATACAACTTTTCTTGATTCTTCTTTTCGGTGCTTTATTTATTTCATAGTTTCTTCGCAATTTAATGCTACAATAAAACTACAGAAGCTTTGACTGAGTAAAAAGGCAGTAATGTAGAAAAAGGATTCCATCAGGTTTCAAAGTGGTTTGGTTTGAGCTGAAATAAACTATATATGATCCAAATCCAGCGATAAAGTTCATGAAAACCGTTCAGACTCTACCATACCACTGTTTTCAGCTATTCATTTGTTATTCTTACGGCTGGATTTGGATCATAAATTGATTCAAGGGAGACGAGGAATGGAGCACTGAAAGATTAATAGATGGAGCTACTAAAAGAAAGGAGTAATTATGAAGGTTACAGATCCCGTATGCGGGATGGAAATCGAGGATTCTGATGCAAAGGCAGTGGAGACCTACAAGGAGAAACAATACTACTTTTGCTCCACAAATTGTAGAGACAAATTTCTCTCCTCTCCTGACTCTTATACTCATCATCATCCCCCCTCTGAGAAGCATCATGAAGAAGATGAAGAGACTCTATTAGAAGAAGATGGTACTGAATACACCTGCCCCATGCACCCCGAGGTAAGGCAGAAAGGCCCCGGAGCATGCCCGAAGTGTGGCATGGCTCTTGAGCCGGTTATTCCCATACATAAAAAAACATCCGAATCCACTACCCTCTGGACATGCCCCATGCATCCCGAGATAGTGAAGGACTCGCCGGGTAATTGTCCTATCTGTGGCATGGCCCTTGAACAGAAGACAGTTACAGCAGAGGAAGAGGAAAACCCTGAACTCATAGACATGACCCGACGTTTCAAGGTGGCACTGGTGCTTTCCATACCTGTTGTTGTGGTTGCAATGGGCAGATATGTGCCCGGAGTATCCACACTACTTGAGATTGTGCCCTCGGGTATACTCAAGTGGCTTGAGATCATTCTGGCCACGCCGGTAGTGCTCTGGAGTGGCTGGCCCTTCTTTGTTCGCGGCTGGCAGTCTGTTGTAAACAGAAGTCCCAACATGTTTACCCTTATCGGGCTCGGCGTTGGAGTAGCGTATATATACAGCATTGTGGCAGCCTTATTCCCTGGTATATTTCCTGATTCCTTCCGTGATGCCCGGGGAGAGGTGGGGGTATATTTTGAGGCAGCAGCCGTAATCGTCACCCTTGTGCTCCTGGGCCAGGTGCTTGAGCTTAAGGCAAGGAGCCAGACAGGTGCTGCAATTAAGGCACTACTGGGTCTTGCCCCTAAGACAGCACGCCGCATAAAGGATGGTGAGGAGGAAGACGTACCACTTGAAGATGTGAGGGTGGGAGACCTGCTCCGTGTGCGTCCAGGAGAGAAGATCCCTGTTGATGGTGTGGTAGTGGAGGGTGTGAGTTCAATAGACGAGTCAATGGTTACAGGAGAGCCCATGCCAGTGGAGAAAAACCCTGGTGATAAGGTAATAGGTGCCACGGTAAACGGCACAGGAACTATTGTTATAAGGGCAGAGAAGGTGGGAGCAGAAACACTTCTCTCACAAATAGTTAAGATGGTTGCCGAGGCACAGCGAAGCCGTGCTCCCATACAGAAACTGGTTGATGTGGTGGCTGCCTACTTTGTTCAGATTGTGCTTGGTGTTGCAGTGCTTACATTTACCATCTGGGCCATATTCGGGCCTGACCCCAGGATGGCACACGCCCTTATTAATGCCGTTGCTGTTCTGATAATAGCCTGTCCCTGTGCACTGGGGTTGGCCACGCCCATGTCAATTATGGTTGCCACCGGAAAGGGTGCCACTGCTGGGGTACTGTTTAAAAATGCAGAGGCCATTGAGGTAATGAAGAAGGTTGATACCCTTGTGGTTGACAAAACAGGCACTCTTACAGAAGGCAAACCAAAACTGGTTAGTGTTGTGCCAGCAGAAGGATTTGACGAACAAAGGGTGCTCGAACTTGCGGCAAGCCTTGAGCAGGGAAGTGAGCATCCCCTTGCTGCGGCAATCGTAAAAGGTGTAAAAGACAGGGGACTGGAACTCAAAAAGGTAGAGGAGTTTGAATCACTTACAGGAAAGGGTGTAAAGGGGACTGTGGAAGGCATCCAGGTTGCCCTGGGCAACATCAGGTTGCTTGAAGACATGGCAATTTCAGTCAACGGCTTGGATGAGAAGGCTGAACAGATGAGGTCAGAGGGACAGACTGTGATGTTTGTGGTGATAGACAATAAAGCAGCAGGGCTTCTTGGCGTGGCAGATCCGATAAAAGAGACAACTCCTCAGGCTATCAAGGAGCTTCATGAAGAGGGGATTAGAATTGTGATGCTTACAGGTGACAACAGGACCACTGCAGAGGCTGTTGCCAGCAAACTGGAGATAGATGATGTTGTTGCCGGTGTACTGCCTGATGCAAAGGCAGATGAGGTAAAAAGACTTCAGGCTGAAGGGAAAATAGTTGCAATGGCTGGTGATGGTATAAACGATGCACCTGCACTTGCACAGGCACATGTGGGCATAGCAATGGGTACAGGCACAGATGTGGCAATGGAGAGTGCTGGCGTGACCCTTGTTAAGGGAGACCTCCGGGGCATAGTCAGGGCAAGACGTCTTAGCAGGGCAACCATGCGTAATATCAAACAGAACCTCTTCTGGGCATTCGTTTATAACTCCCTTGGCATTCCTGTGGCAGCAGGGGTTCTCTATCCCTTTTTCGGACTTCTTTTGAGCCCCATTTTTGCAGCAGCAGCCATGAGTTTCAGTTCGGTCTCTGTGATAGGAAATGCCCTCAGGCTCAAGAAGGTCAGGCTTTGAAATTAACAGGAGTTCCCCCAAAAATGTATCATAGATAAAAAGAAGCTGTTGAAAGAAAAGAAAATAATTACAGTTTTTAAACAGGCAGAGGTGGTTCATCATCCCATTGATGCAATGAGATTTTTAATTATAAAAAAACACAGTTTTTCAGTCTTCAGGTGATAGAGGAGAATCCTGGTGTAAGTTACAATCGGTATTGCTACATGGTCTTCTTCACCACCTCTGCCTGTGAAGGACTGTAGTAAGAGCAGTGCTGTGGTGGAGTCTGAAGGGTTTTGAATTTTGCATAAGATTTGCCTTGGATGGCAAATCGCAAAATTCCCTCGGAAGCGGACAGGGACGTCCGCTGAGAATGAGTGAAGACTCCACCATAGCACTGCTATGTAAGTTTGTCTATAGAGTTTTATCTGGTTTTAAATATTGGGGGAACTCCTTTGAAATTAATTCTTGACAAAGAAAATCTTTTTTGATATAATTTGTCACAACATGTTATAACAAATTCAGGAGGGAGAAAAATGATGGAGAAACAGGGGCAGGATATGGAGACAATGATAATAAACAAGAAATCGCCAGTAGCAGCCTACAAGCAACTCAAGGATATAATCTATCGCAAGATCAAGGATGGTGAATTCAAGCCCCACGAGATGATGCCTTCGGAAGCCGAACTCTGTAAACAGTACAACATAAGCAGGACAACTGTCAGGTTGGCTCTCCGTAAATTGATTGATGATGGGCTGCTCTATACGATCAAAGGAAAGGGAACCTTTGTTGCCGAGCCAAAGATAGACCAGATAATGATCAAGATCCCGGATTTTTATGAGGATATGGCTGAGAGGGGGCTGAAACCGGATGTAAGGGTTCTGGACATCAAGATCATAGAGGCATCCCAGCTAATTTCCGAAAAACTAATGATTCCCCTTAATGAAAAGGTGTTCAGGATAAAACGTCTCTTTCTTGCTGACAACAAGCCATATATCCTTGAGAAGAAATTCATAGTCTGCAGGGACTGCAGGATACTGAGTTCATGTAGTGGAAATTTTAGTTACAACCTTGAGAATAATGAGGTCTTTGATGTTCTGGCAGGTAAATGCCATATCTGCAGAGAGTATGCTGATGTATCCATTGAGGCCACAACCATAAGACCCCACGAGTCCAGGTATCTTAATGTGCCTGTTGGGAGTGTGGCCTTTTATGTTGACATGGTGGCATATAAAAAGGATGACACGCCCTGTGGCTGGATTGCCTCTGTAATGCGGGGTGATCTTTATAGATTCAGGACACGGGTATTCAATTATCCTTTAGCAAAATAAAAATAACTACTAAATAATTTTTTTGAAATTTCAAAATGTTATTACATGTTATGATGTTATTACATGTAATAACAAACACTTATACATGAAAGGAGGTTTATACCAATGAAGCTGCCAAAAGAAATCGTTGATGTGCTGAAGATCAAAGAACCTGATGACGTGATAGTATATCTTACCACAAGCAGCGTTGATGGAAAATGCAATATTATGCCTTCGCTTTTCACTGATGTCTACGATGACGAATTTATCCTGATACCCGACCTTTTTGCTGTGAAAACAAAGATCAATCTCAATGAGAACAGAATCGGAGTTGTAACAATTGCCTACCCGGCTGAAGGAAAGAAATGGGCACTCAGGGGACCCTGTGGTCATATTGAATGGGGTGTGCCTGACAATTACAACTTCCAGGGAATAAGGGCTGGAGATGTCCTCAGGAAATGGGGCGACTGGGAGGAAAGGGAACCCTTTACATCGCTGCCAGAGGATATCAGACCAGCGGTGATAGCCCAGAGGGGTGTGATAGTGCTGAAGGTTGCTGAATGTTATACCTATGAACCTGAGGAGTCAGGGAAGAAAGTTGTTTAGTGCCTATTTTAATAAATTCGATATAAAAGGGAGGTGTAAAAAATGAAGCTTACCGATGAGATGAAGGAAGCCCTGTCGATAATAGGTGGAGGAGGAGCAGTGGTTCATCTCACAACATGTAGTGCTGACGGAAAACCAAATACTGTTGCTGAGAGATTTGTAGGGGTCTTCAAAGATGAGTATATTGTAATAGCAGACATGTTTGCACAAAAGACAAGGGTGAATCTTTTTGAGAATCCCATTGGGGTTATCACCATTGCCCATCCTGTAAAGGGTCGTACATGGGCATTTCGTGGGCCCACCACCATACTCCAGGAAGGACTTCCACCTGATTATGAATTTCATGGTGCTGTGGCAAGAGAGGT
>JAADHP010000079.1 GCA_013151785.1 Nitrospirota bacterium
AGGCAATCGTGGAACTCGGGCAGGCAAAAGAGGCTGGCCGTCCATATGATCTTGTGCTAATTGACTGTAAGATGCCTGACATGGATGGATTCGAGGTTGCAGAAAATATAAAGAATGACAGCAATCTTGAGGGAACTACCATCATGATGCTCACCTCTGAGGACAGGAGCAATCACATAGCGCGGGCAAAGGCTCTTGGTATTTCCGCCTATCTTATAAAGCCTGTGAAAAGACCGGAACTGTATAATACTATAATCAAAACCCTCTCAAAACAGAAGGCGGTTGACAGGAGTAAAAAAGATAGGAGATGTGAAGTGAAGAAAACAAAGAAACTGTCATATAAGATACCCCCTCTCAGTATTCTGGTTGCAGAAGATGATGAGATAAACCAGAAGATGATAGCTCGCTTACTTGAAAAAGAAGGCCATAAGGTTACAGTGGCAAGAGACGGCAAAGAGGCACTTGATGCAATAGAAAACTTCAGGTTTGACATTGTTCTGATGGATGTCCAGATGCCTGAGATGGACGGCCTTGAAGTGACAAGGATTGTGAGGGAAAGGGAGAGCCGCAGAGGTGGGCATCTACCTATCGTGGCCATTACAGCCTTTGCCTTCAGGGAGGATATGGAGCGTTGTCTTCAGGCAGGTATGGACGGATATATATCAAAACCTATCAGAAAGGATGAACTCTTTGAGACCATCTCAGAGAAGCTCTTCATGAAGGGAACGCCTGTATTCAACGAGGATGAGGCACTCAGGCTGGTCGATGGTGACAGGGAGTTCCTGAAGGAAATTGCCGGGATATTTATCAGAAAGTCCCCTGAAACCCTTGAAAGGCTCAGGGATGCCATAGAGGGTAGCAGGCATGAAGACCTTGCACGCACAGCCCACAAACTCAAGACAGAGCTTGCCTCATTTGGTGCTGAGGCAGCCCGACAGCGGGCCTACAGGCTTGAGATAATGGGCCGAAAGGCAGAACTCTCCGGCGCTCTTCAGGAATATGAAGCTTTAAAGAAGGATGTAGACCGTCTGAACGAGGCCTTGAGAGAGTTTATATCATGAGTACAGGACAGACAGGGGCAACAATACTTATTGTTGAGGATAGCGAGATCACCCGCAAAATACTTGAACACAAACTGAGGCAGAGTGGTTTTGAATGCCTTGTGGCAGAGGATGGTCTTGAGGCCCTTGAGGTTATAGAGAGGCATGAGGTTGACCTTGTGCTTTCCGATCAGCAGATGCCAAGGATGGATGGAATTGAACTGCTGAGGGAGATAAAGCTCAGGTATCCTGATATGCCTTTCATACTTCTAACTGCCCATGGCAGTGTTACCAAGGCTGTTATCTCAATCAAGCAGGGTGCTGATGATTACCTTCAGAAGCCCTATGATCCTGAAAGCCTGATTGCCACCATACGTCGCAGTCTTAGCTACAGGCAGTTGAGTGAGGCCAACAGGAAGCTAAAAGAGCAACTCTGCAGTCAGCACTGTTTTCAGAATATAGTTACAAGATCTCCAGCCATGATACAGGCACTCAGACTTGCAGAAAAAGTGGCCAGGACACCTGATACCACTGTAGCCATCTACGGAGAGAGTGGAACAGGCAAGGAGGTACTTGCACGGGCAATTCACTTTGCAGGTGAAAGGGTGGAGAACAGGTTTGTTGCTGTTAATTGTGCTGGCATACCACCTGCCCTGTTTGAGAGTGAGCTTTTCGGTCATGTAAAGGGTGCATTCACTGGAGCAGACAGGGACAGAGAGGGTAAGTTTGAGCTTGCCCAGGGAGGAACCATCCTTCTTGATGAAATTGGAGATATGCCCATGGACCTGCAGGCAAAACTGCTGAGGGTGCTTGAGGAACGTGTCTTTGAAAGGGTAGGGTCCAACAGGCCGATCAGGGCTGATTTCAGGGTTATTGTTGCCACGAACAAGAATATAGCAGAAATGGTAAAAGAAGGAAAGTTCCGTGAAGACCTCTACCACAGGATAAATACCTTCCCTATTACTTTACCACCACTGAGAGAGCGAAAGGAGGATATCCCCCTCCTGGTTGAATACTTTATAGAACAGTTCAGAAAGGAGCTGGGAAAGAAGCTGCCAGGTGTGTCACAGAAGGCCATGGATGTGCTTATGAGCTACCACTGGCCTGGCAATATCCGTGAGCTGAAGAACTGCCTTGAGAGGGCTGCTATCCTGACAGAGGATGAACTGATCCAGCCTGAACACCTGATTATAAACGACTTAACTACAGGTGAGGAGGGGGATAAGATATGCATTACCATTCCGGTAAATGAATTTACACTGGATAGTGTTATAGATAAGACCCTTCAGATAGCCCTCCGCATCTGTAACAATAACAAGACCCGTGCAGCAGAACTGCTCAGGGTGGATCGAAAGATGTTTTATCGGAGGAAGCACACCTGATCGTACCATTCTGGTACACCCCGTTCCTCATTGGTACAGTCCTGTTGCCTGTCTATTTTTAAAAACTCCTTGATTTTAAATCATTTTTCTTCTGGCACGGGTTTTGATTTTATCCTGAAAAAGGATATGGAGAAACAAGAGAAACATAAGGTATGATGCCAGAGTCTCTGAGGAAGCAGGGCTGTGTCAATTGAGATTAATGATAGTAAAGGGGTTGATGGTATTGGATTCATTATATATTTTGGATACTCGAGGGGGTGGAGAGGGATTTGCGGTAGTAGAGATGGGAGGTTACGGGGAGTTAAAAGTATGTTGGTTATAAGATGGGAGAATTATTAATTAAAACCTCAGGAGGAATGGTATGGGCCAGGATGCAGTGGAGAGATTCCTTGGCAGAATAATAACCGATGATGCCTTCAGGGAGATGGCAAAGGAGTCATTCTTAGAGGCATGCCTTAGGGGAGGTTTTGTATTTACCGAAAGAGAAGTGGAGATTCTCAGGAGATTGGACCTGGATAAATTCAGAGCCCTCTCAGATGAACTGGACAGGAGGCTCAAGAGAGGTGCCTGTCCAGTAGTGGCAGGAAGCTGGAGAGATTATACCGGGGGCAACAGGTGACCCTTGCCAGTGTAGTGAATTTTGTATCAGCAGCAGCCAATCTGGGGCTCGGACTTGTTGTATTACTGAATAAACCACAAAGACGGATAAACAGGATGGCTGCATTTGTGCTTTCCACTCTTGTTCTCTGGCAGTTCTTTGCTGCACTGGGCTACTCTGTTCATGACATGGAAAAGGCCTTCCTGTTTGCCGGCATTGCCTATTCAGCAAACGCCTTTATGCCGGCTGCTCTGTTACATTTCTGCTGCCTTGTGCTGAGGAATTCAAGGGAGTACAGGCCTTCTCCATTACGTCTTATACTGCTCTATTTACCATCCTTCATTTTTGTGTTTTTGTTCAACTCAGGTCTGATGATAGCAGGCAGAGAGCCACACTGGTGGGGCTATGGTGGGCTCTATAGCAGGTGGTTTTTTCTTTATGCCATCTGGTTCTGTTTGATGGGGGTATTGATTTTATGGAACCTCTTCATGGCTGTCAGGGAATCCCTGGATTATAACAGGAAGAATCATATGCAGTACTTTCTTGTTGCCATATCAATCCCCTATTTATGTGGGGCAATATTTGACATATCCTATCCTGCAATTACAGGGCATAATATCTTTCCTGTGGCAGCCGAGGCCACTGTATTGATGAACATAATATTTGCAGTAGGTATCATAAGGCATCAGCTACTGGATATAAAGATAGTGCTTAACAGGGCCTTTGTTTATGCTGTCCTGTCAGGCACGATAATGATATTCTATCTTGGCTCGGTGTTTTTAGTGGACAGACTTTCTATTCTGCTTCTGGGAAAGACAGGTAAATGGACAGGTGCTGTTGTAACCCTGCTTGCTGCATCAATCTTCTCTCCTCTTAAGAGAAAGATTCAACGTTATGCAGACCGTCTCTTTTACAAGGATATTTATGATTATCAACAGATCGCTGATGATTTCAGCCGTTCTGTCACTTCAGTGCTCTCAATGGATACCCTTATGGAGATAATCAAAGAAAAGGTCAGAAATAGTCTCAGATTAAAGGATGTGGAACTCTTTGTTGAGGTATCTGAAGATACAAATTCGGATAAATATAAATCAGATATCCTGCAATACATGAAGGAGTGTAGAGAGGTCATGCCTGCTGTGCAGTTCGTGGAGAAGATGAAAGATGCGGAATCCATCCTGCCTTCATCAGGGGGGATAGTGGTTCCTCTTATTTCGGGTGGAGAGGAGATGCTTGGTATAATGTTCTGTGGAGAGAAGATTTCAGGTGAACCTTTCAGGAAGGAAGATATAAGATTGCTCTCGGTGCTTGGCAGACAGGCAGGCCTTGCAATCAAGAATGCAATGCTCTTTGAAGAACTGGAGAAGAAAAAATCAGAGTTGATTGAGATGTACGAAAAACTCCTCAGAAACAAACGGCTGGCAAGCCTTGGAGAGATATCGGCAGGTATTGCCCATGAATTGAGAAACCCTCTGAGCATTATAAAGGGGTCTGTTCAGGTGCTGAAGGAGGTTGGGCAGTCAGAAGGGATACATAAAGAGATGGTAAATATCATTCAGTATGAGGTGGCAAATCTTGAGTGTACCATTAATGATTTCCTTACCTTTGCCTCCCCTCCCAGACCAAATCCCAGGGTAGTGATGCTGAATGCCCTTATAGAAGAGACAGTCACTGCATGGCAGATACAGCTTGGCTCAAACAGATATACAGTAAAAACAGTGTTTGATAAAAAGGTGACAAGCATATGTGTTGATCCCATACAGTTCAGACAGGTGCTTTTCAATATCCTTAATAATGCCAGGGATGCTATGGGGAATGAAGGAGAGATAACAATAGAAACCAGAAATAATGACAGCAATGAAGTGGAGGTGATTGTTTCAGATAATGGTCCCGGAATTGAAGATGAAATCAAGGAAAGAATTTTTGTTCCATTCTTTACTACCAAGACCAAAGGCACAGGACTCGGGCTTGCCATTGTCAGACAGATAGTGGAGGCAAACAGTGGCAGTATATCTGTAGAGAGCGAGTATGGCAGGGGGGCTTCCTTTATAATGAAATTTCCATCCCGCTGTCAGGATGTGAAGGATGTTGCATGAATACCATATCCTTTTGCTTCATCTTTATCATTCCCTCTGACTGTCCGGACAGGCAAGCGTTTTCCACTACTGTACAAAAAGATTTTAAATGAGAGTAGCAAGGCAGGGTGCCGAAGACAATACAGTTAACAGTAAACAGGTAATATTGTCATGCCCAATCCTGTGCTGGATCCTGAAACAAATTCAGGACAGGCCTGTTTCAGTATCAGTTCGGCATCTCCTGAGATTCTGACCTCCGTCAGAATGACGTCTCATTTGTCATGCCAGGTTCATTTGGACATCCGGATTTCCCTTCTGTCATGCTGAACTTGTTTCAGCATCTCATGAAACATATAAACAGGAAACCTTTGAATTCATGTACACTTTTGAGTATTGCCACATGGGGTGGGGATTCTTCACCACCTCTCAGCCCGGAAAAATCTGCAATTTTTCCGGAATCCCATCCCAATTGAAACCTGATTTGATTTTCTGAAGCCTTTCAAAGGCAATACCTGTATGCCTGCTTTTTTGCAGACCTTTTTCTATCGCAGCATTTTGGGGTGATGAGATTGGATTTGAAAAGTAATCATAAGAAAAAGTATAATACTCTGATATCCAAGAAGGTCATTTTATGACCAAAAATAACTCTGGAGGTGACGAATGTTTGATTCCATAGCATGGGCAATGGGACCTGCGCAGCAGGGTTCACAGCCAGGAGGCCCGCAGGCGATATTCACAAGCTTTCTGCCGCTGATAATCATCTTTGCCATATTCTACTTTCTTCTTATCAGACCCCAGCAAAAGAGGGCAAAAGAGCACAGGGAGATGTTAAATGCATTGAAGAAAGGTGACAAGGTGATCACCAATGGTGGTATCTATGGTGTTGTTGAGTCAGTGGGTGAAAAAACAGTTACCCTGAAAATAGCAGAGAATACAAAAATCAAACTCGGGAAGGCATACATTGCAACGGTCAGAACTTCTGCAGAAGAAGACTGAGCGACTTCCGGATATTATAACAGCGCTCTATGAGAATGAAAAGGCGCGGCACTATATAGAAGCCGCTGACAGGTATCTTGAAAGCATAGGTTATACTGAGCATGGACTCAGACATTGCAAGATAGTCTCAAGAACAGCATACAGGATACTCAAGAATCTCTCCTATCCCGAAGAACTGACCAGGCTTGCGGCTGCTGCAGGATTTCTTCATGATATTGGAAACATGCTGGGCAGAAGCATGCATCATAAGATGGGTGCCATGCTATCAAAGGAGATACTTGAAGAGGTTGGATTCAGTTTAAAGGATATCACCACAATAATGACGGCCATAGTGGTGCATGAAGAGGAAGAGGGTGCAATACCTGACCCTGTGGCTGCAGCCCTTTTGATTGCTGACAAGTCTGATGTTCATCGTAGCAGGGTCAGAAATCCCTCCATGGTCAGTGAAGATATCCACGACAGGGTGAATTATGCAGCTACTGAATCAGAACTCACTGTTGACCCGGAGAACAGCCTGATTACCCTCTCTCTTGTTATTGATACCAGAATCTCCCAGGTTATCGAGTATTTTGAGATATTTCTTTCAAGGATGATAGCCTGTAGAAAGGCAGCAGGAGTGCTGAATACGGAGTTTAATCTATACATTAATAATACCAGGATGGCATAGGAGGTACAATGAAGCAGGTTAAGTGGAAGGTGGGTCTCATTATAGGAACGGTTTTGCTTGCTTTTATATTCTTTTTACCAAATACCCCTTTGTTTAAGTATATGCCCCAGTGGTGGAAGGATAACATGCCCAACAGAGGTATTGCCCTGGGGCTCGATTTGAAAGGAGGGGTGCACCTTGTCTTTGAGGTAGAAGGTGAAAGGGCTGTGGAGATAACCACAGAGCGTATTGCCCAGCGTATCAAGGATATCCTGAAAAAACGCAAACTAAAGGCAGATGTGAAAGTAGAAGGGGTACAGATAATGATAAGCCCTCCTACTGAGAAGATCAAAAAGGCCATAAGAGATGTTTACACTAATCTTACACTGGTTTCATCTGAGAATAAATTAGTTTATAAACTTTCGGATAAGGAAGCAAAGAGAATCAGGGATAATGCTGTTGAGCAGGCCCTTGAGACCATACGTAACAGGGTTGACCAGTTCGGAGTGGCTGAGCCTGTTATTCATCGACAGGGTGAAAGAGAGATCGTTGTCCAGTTGCCAGGCTATAAAGACCCTGAACGTGCTGTGTCACTGATTGGTAAGACTGCACAGCTTGAATTCAGGTTGGTGGATGACGAGTCCCCTGTGGCAGCGGAATTACCTCCCTTCATAAGACCTGGAGAGGAGAAGGAACTGCTTGAGAAATTCAAGGACAGAATACCAAAGGATGATATAATACTCTTTCAAAGAAGGGTGAACAAGGAGACAGGAGAGGTTCTGAAAAAGCCCTTTTTGTTGAAAAAAGAGGTCCTTCTGACAGGTGACCTTCTTTCAGAGGCAAGGGTGGCCATAGATCAGAGATTCAACGAACCATATGTTTCCCTCACCTTTAATAGTGCTGGCGCTGATATCTTTGAAGAAATAACGGGTAAATATGTGAAAAAACGGCTTGCCATAATACTGGATGGTAATGTCTATTCAGCACCTGTGATAAGGGAGAAGATTGCTGGTGGGAATGCGCAGATAACAGGTGCCTTCAGCATGGAAGAGGCCAAGGACCTTGCCATTGTGCTCAGGGCAGGTGCCCTGCCAGCACCTGTGAAGCTTCTTCAAAACGTAACAGTTGGGCCTTCTCTTGGAAGAGATTCCATTGAGGCAGGAAAGAAGGCCGGGCTTATAGCTGTGCTTCTTGTAGTTGTATTCATGGCATTCTATTATAAACTTTCGGGTCTGATAGCTGATCTCGCCATGGTCCTGAATGTGATCCTGCTTCTTGGTGCAATGGCTTTCCTCAATGCCACCCTCACCCTGCCTGGTATTGCGGGTATTGTGCTTGCTGTCGGTATGGCAGTGGACTCCAATGTTCTCATGTTTGAGAGGATGAGAGAGGAGTACAGGGCAGGAAAAACACCAAGGGCTGCTGTTGATTCAGGCTACGACAGGGCATTCCTTACGATTGTTGATTCTCATGTAACAACGCTGATTACAGCTGCTGTCTTGTACCAGTTTGGCACAGGTCCGATTAAGGGTTTTGCTGTAACACTCTTCCTGGGTGTGGCTATAAATCTCTTTACTGCACTGGTTGGAACAAAGACAGTCTTTGATATCATCAATTCAAGAAGGGAGGTTCGGAAGCTGAGCATATGATAGAGATAGTCAAAAAAACAAATATCAACTTCATGGGGTTCAGGAAGTTTGCCTTCTTTATATCTGGAATATTTGTAATGCTTGGGATTATTGCAATCATTCAGGTTGCAAACGGTAGCGCAAACCTGGGAATTGATTTTGCAGGAGGCACAGCGGTACAGATCAGATTTGACAAACCTGTTACACTCAAAGATGTAAGAGATGTGCTGGAGAATGCTGGACTCAAGGACTTTGATCTTCAGGACTTCCCCACTGTGCATAAGGTATTGATACGTACAAAAAAGAAGGAAGAAAAGCTCGGAAAAATATCAAAGGAGATAATCAATGCCCTGAGGAAAGGATTTAAAGACAACCAGATAACCATTGATTATACAACAGAGATAGGACCGAAGGTTGGTGCCAGACTAAGGAAGGATGCCATGTGGGCAATCATCGCAGCCACAGTGGGTATATTGATTTATGTGGCATGGCGGTTCCAGTTTCGCTTTGGTGTAGGTGCAACGATTGCCACCTTTCATGATGTTCTGGCAGTACTTGGGTTTTTTAATATCATGGGTAAGGAGATAAATCTTATACTTGTGAGTGCACTTCTAACCATTGCAGGTTATTCTCTTACCGATACAGTGGTTGTCTTCGACCGGATAAGGGAAAACCTTAAATATATCAAGAAGGAATCCCTTGAAAAGGTTATGAACAGGAGTATTAACGAGGTGCTTTCACGTACCCTGATAACATCCCTTACCACACTGCTTGCCGCTGCTGCTCTGTTCTTTTTCGGAGGTGAGGTTATACATGACTTTGCCCTTGCCATGATACTGGGCATTGCAGTTGGTACCTATTCCTCTGTGTTTGTTGCCAGTCCTATTGTGCTCCTGTGGAAGGGTAAGAAAAAGAAGTAAAAGTAGAAGTCTGACAGTAAATTCGGGAAAGGAGCAGGATTTGCCACACAGAAGGTGGTTTGTACAACGAACAAACCCCGAATATATCAGATACCTGAGCCGTGCTGCCTCTGTATCACCTGCCTTTGCCCAGATATTAATCAACAGGGGCATAAAAACTCCGGAAGCTATAAAGGGTTTTGTCTCTCCCTCAGTGGATGACCTCATTGATCCTGCTACATTAGGTGGTGTAAATGAAGCCACTGGTATTATCAAAGATGCCATCAAGTCCGGAAAGGCTATACTCGTTCATGGTGATTATGATGCAGATGGCATAACAGGCACGGCTATTATGTTTTCAGCTATTGAGAGGCTTGGTGGAAAGGTATACTATTTTATACCCGAGAGACTGAGGCATGGTTATGGTTTTCACAAAGCAGGTGTGGAATATGCCAGGGAGGTTGGTGCTGAACTGATAATAACAGTGGATTGCGGTATAACATCCTTTGAGGCTGTAAGGATGGCAAGAGAGATGGGCATAGAGGTTATCATTACTGACCATCATGAACCAAAGCATGACAGAACAGGTGCCTTAAAGATCCCTGATGCCTCTGCAGTGGTTAATCCAAGGCTTGACCGTGAGGTTCCGGTGCTTTCAGGCTCAGCTGTAGCACTGAAGGTTGCACAGGCACTCCTGGGAACTGAAGAGGCAGTTACCATGCTGGATCTTGCCTGCCTTGGTACTGTAGCAGATGTGATACCCTTGATAGAGGAGAGTCGTGTGATTGTCAAGGAGGGACTTGAGCTTATCAATGAGGCAGCACGCCCGGGAATAAAGGCGTTAAAGGAGGTTTCAGGGGTAAATGGGAGGACACTCTCTGCAGGACTGCTTTCATTTACATTAATACCACGGATAAATGCCTCTGGAAGGATTGATCATGCAGGAAGTGTGCTGGAACTCCTTATAACAGATGACCCTGACAGGGCATATAAGATTGCCCAAAGGATTGACAAACTCAACAGTAAAAGACAGCGGATTGAGGAGGATGTCCATAATGAGGCCCTGGAACAACTGAATTATAAAGGCTATGACCTCACAATTGTGCTTGCCTCTGAGGGCTGGCATGAGGGTGTGGTAGGGATTGTGGCTTCAAG
>JAADHP010000202.1 GCA_013151785.1 Nitrospirota bacterium
AACGGGGAAAACAGGTAATCCTGGTAACCAATGCCCATTACAAAACATTACAGATAAAGATGCGAAAAACCAGGCTTGGCGGTTATTTTGATAAGGTTATTACCTCATTTGAGATAGGCACACCAAAGGAGAATCTGCCCTTCTGGGAACGGACACAGAAGATAATAGGATTTGATAAAGACAAAACCCTCTTTGTGGATGACACACTGGAGATACTCAAGACTGCAAGGGAGTTTGGAATAAAATACATTCTTTACAAGAGAGGAGCTAATTCCAAGGAGAGGAATAAAAAAGAGGAAGCCACCGGCTTCCTTTCTATAGCTGATTTCAATGAATTATTGCTCTAAACAATTCAGGGAGGGGGTATTAATTTTGAGCGGATTTTAATTTTGCAGTAGATTTGCCTGGAGGGCAAATCGCAAAATTTCCTCGGAGCAGGACAGGACGTCCTGCGAGAATGAGACGAAAAATTAATACCCCCTCCCTGAAGAAAAAGTACTAAAATTCAGGCTGCTGCCTTTTCTTTCGCCTTTTTCTTCTTCTCTGCTGCCTCAAACACAGCCTTTGCATTGAAAGTACCATCTATTGCCTGTTTAGGGCAGCGCGCTGTACACAAACCACAGCCAATACATTTTGACTGGTCGATTGTATGAACCTTCTTGAGCTCTCCATATGCTGCATTTACAGGACAGATCTTCATGCAGGCATTACAGCCAATACACTTTTCCTCTATTATAAATGCCTTTGGCCTGGTGGGCATATAATCCACTATGGCTTTGGTCGGACATTTTCTCACACAGAGCCCACAAACCCGGCATTTATCAATATCTATCTTTGACACATTGTTTTCAATGTATGGTGCATCAAAGGGACAGACCTTTACACAGGCCCCACAGGCAATACAGCCCACCTGGCATTTCTTCCTTGTATCAGCACCCCGGTCTTTAGAGTGACAGGCAACCAGTACTGCCTTACTACCAGGTAATACCTCTATAACCTTCTTCGGACAGGCAGCCTCACACTTGCGGCAGCCTGTACATTTGCCCACATCCACCACAGGTAGATGGTTTTCATTCATATGAATTGCATCAAAGGGGCAGACCCTTTCACAGGTACCATAACCAAGACAACCATACATACAGGACTTGTCACCACCACCTGCAAGTACTGCTGCGCGACAATCCTGCACACCCTCATACTTGAATCTTTTCACTGACCTTGTCCAGTCACCCTGACACATTATACGGGAAAACTTTGGCTCTGCTGCCACTGCCTGTTTGCCTGTTATAAGTGCAACCATCCTGGCTGATTTTTCACCACCAGGGGTACAGAGATTAGGTGGTACATCAGGGTTCTGCACTACTGCCTCTGCATACTGTTCGCACCCTGCATAGCCACAGGCACCACAGTGTGCTCCAGCAAGATGCTCCCTCACCTGATCAATGCGGGGGTCACGTTTCACAGCAAACCTCTTTGCTGCAAAGGCAAGACCAAAGCCAAACACCGCACCAACACCAAGTACAAACAGGGCTGTAAACTCGAGGGTCTGGATAAGATCCACCTTCTCCTTGGCCTCAACACCTCCGCCAACACCAACATGTGGAAGGGGAATATGGTTTATTATCCATGAAAGATCTAATCCCCTGATAAATTCTATCAATTGTGACACTGCACCATGATCAAACATTTTCTATACCTCCAGAGTATTCCCTGAGATTAAAGTGTTATCAGTCCTGAAAAGCCTGTGAATGCAAGGGCTATCAAGGCTGTTGTAATCCATGCTATAGGCATACCCCTGAAAGGCCTTGGCACATCAGCAAGCTCCAGCTTTTCCCGGATACTGGCCATTATGGTCAGGGCAAGAGCAAAACCTATGCCAGAGCCCAGACCAAAGGAAAGACTCTCAAGAAAATTATAATTCTCTCCAGCATTTATGAGAGGAACAGCAATAATAATACAGTTTGTAGAAATAAGTGCCAGATACACACCAAGTTTATAATAAAGACCAGGACTGACCTTCCTCATAATCGTATCAGATGCCTGGACAAAGGCTGCTACTATTCCTATGAAGATAATAATCTTCAAGAATGTTATCTCCAGAGGAATCATGACATAATGAAAAACAATCCAGCTCAGAGCAGCAGAGATGACCATAACAGCAGTGAAGGTGATACTCATTCCAATGGCTGTCTCCATCTTCTTCGAGACACCAAAGAATATACAGAGACCAAGGAATCGGGTAAATACAAAGTTGTTGATTACAGATGCAGCTATGAAGAGTTCAAAGAGTTTTAAAAATTCCTTTTCCATCTCTTCCTCCTGGTTTTTTATAAACCATTCACTTTATTTATTATCCCTGTTTCCCAATCCAAAAATCAAATCTCAAATCTTAAATCTTAAATTATACTTAGTGTCCTCCAGCACCACCTGCACCCTTGCCACCGTAGAATCTTATATCAATCCAGTTGAAAAAGCCCATGAGGAGTCCCACCACAAGAAATCCACCAGTAGGCATGACCATTATCAGCAAGGGCTTTGCATTAACTATGGTATGACCAAGAAGAGTACCCTTACCAAGTAGTTCACGGAAGAAACTGATTGTTACAAGGGCACCCAGGAAACCAAGGCTTGAGCCAAGACCGTCAAAGAGTGATGGTAACACCTTGTTTTTGCTTGCAAACATCTCTGCCCTTGCAAGTATGGAAGCAAAGGCAACTATAATCTGGATATAGAGTCCTATCTCTTTATAGGCAGCACGGGCATAGGCAGCCATAATCATATCCACAATGGTTACCCATCCTGAGATGATAAGCATGAAAATAGGGATTCTGATCCGGGGATGTATGAATTTCCTGATGGCTGCAACTGTCACATTAACCATCACCTGCACAAACACAACAGCTATACCCAGGAGAAAACCGTTTCTCACACTGTTTGTGACAGCAATAGAAGGGCAGAGGCTGATGACAAGCCTGAAGATAACATTCTCTTTAAATATGGCTGTCTTTAGGATTTGAAGGTAGCTAACCTTCTCCTCTGGCAGTTGATGCTCCATGTTCCACCTCTCCTTTCAGGGCTTTCATTAAAAACTTTAATCCATTGGCTATACCGTCCTCTGCAACCGCCCGGGATGATATGGTTGCACCGGTAATGGCCTGTATGTATTCTTTCTTTGTACCGGTCTTGTCAACCTTGAGATGCTCAAGGTCTTTACCGGTAAACTGTTTCTTGAACCAGTCAAGGGTTATCTCGTCACCAAGACCGGGGGTTTCAGCATGATGAAGTATATTCATCTTCTTTATGATAAAATTAGTATCCACAGAGAAGAGAATATTTATGTAGCTTGAATATCCCTTACCAAAGGTCTGGACAATATACCCAATTACCTCTGGATTCACACATTCCTTGATTTCTTTCGTGGTACCTGTTACTTCATCCTTAACGGTTTTCACCTTCACCTCTCCACATTTCCTTGCCACAAAGTACTCGGCATGTTTTTCATGGGGATACCAGTCACCAAGCTTCTTGATATCATCTGCCTCAGGCATCATCTCCTGAAGTGCCTTTTGTTTTTCCTCGATGTTCTTTCTATAAATGATGGGCGATGTCTTTGAATAGACAGCAGCCATAAGAATACCTGCCAATGTATATAGAATAACAAGGTTCAGGGTTATCTTGATGATGTCCTTGAAACTCACTTTCCGGCCTCCTTTCTGGCTCCGAAGACCCTGGACTTGAGATTTCTATCAATCAATGGGGTAAAACAGTTCATGAGCAGAATTGCAAACATAACACCCTCTGGATATCCTGCCTTTAGACGTATAAGTGCAGTGAGAAAACCACACCCTATTCCAAAAACAATCTGCCCTTTCTTTACAGATGGACAGGTAACATAATCAGTAGCCATGAACCATGCGCCCAGCATAAGACCACCACTGAGGAGATGCACAATGGGGTCTCCGGTAAATAATCCTTCTTTACCACCAAATATCCATGTGAGAAGTCCCACAGTTGCAAGGAATGAAACCGGTATATGCCATGAGATGTATCTCTTATAAAGGAGAAAGGCAGCACCAATCAGAAGAGCAATCACCGATGTCTCACCAAGCGAACCAGCCCTGTAACCAATCAAAAGCTTCGTATACAGGGTCATCTTGTCTCCGAAGACCTCAAGGAGTTTGTGCACACCCTCTTCTTTGAGAATTCCCAGTGGTGTTGCTGTGGTGGTTGCATCCATACCCATGAAGGCAGCTGTGGGTGTAAACCATGTGGTCATTGCCCTTGGCCATGTTATTAGTGCAAAGGCCCTCCCCATAAGTGCAGGATTAAAAATGTTATAACCAAGGCCACCAAAGAGTTGCTTTGTTATTGCCACTGCCACAAAGGATGCCACAAGGGGAATATAAAAGGGAACAGATGATGGCATGTTCAGACCTAAAAGCACTCCTGTAAGAAAGGCACTCCCATCCTTAACAGCTATCTCCTTGCCTGCCATCCTCTGAACAAACCATTCACTGAAAAGTGAACCCACCACACATAACGCTGTTACATAGATAGCCCTTGGTCCAAAATAATACACAGCCATTGCAAAGGCAGGAAGGAGACTCAGAGTAACAGTCCACATTATCTTGCTTGTAGACTCTTCACTTCTGATATGAGGACTTACTGATACAATAAGCTCTTGTTCTTTCTTAGCAACAGCCATTGTCCCAACTCCTTGAATTTAATTTTTATATAAAATTCTAACGCTTAACAAGCATCTTTGCCAGTCTGATCAACTGTACAATCGGACGTTTTGAAGGACATACATAGGTGCAGGTTCCACACTCAAAACAATCAAAGACATTGTATTCCTTTGTATCCTCATAAAATCCCTTCTCTGAAAGAATACTGAGCATTGAAGGCATTAACCCCATAGGACAGGCATCGATACATCTTCCACAGCGTATACAGGGACCAAACTTCTCTGCAGAAGCATATTCGTCTTTTG
>JAADHP010000081.1 GCA_013151785.1 Nitrospirota bacterium
TAGGCACAGTCGCTCCTCGCAGAAAGGGACTCAGGGAATTAAGAGATGCAATAACTCATCCTGTAGTTCCTACCATGAAGGTTCATTATGGTGATGTTATAGAAGGTTATATAAAAAAAATAGAGGAGCTGATTCCGCCCTCTGGTATCTCTAAAAGAGCTGTGGCATTAATGATTCTTGCAGGCGATGAAAGTCTCAGACACTGGCTAAAGGAGCATCTATCTCAGGAGGTTATAGATGAAATAGAAAGATTGAGGGATGAGTGTCAGAGCCGTTATGCAGAGCCTCTTGCAAAGATAATAAATGATGCACGGTACAAAGTAGTAGAGGACATTACCCGCAGGGTTGTCCAACAGGTACCAAGAAAAGGGGGAAGGCTAACATTGATTCTTGAACGGGCAACCATGCATCCCTTGTGGGGTCTCCCTGTATTCATATTCGTGCTTTTTCTGCTTTATGAATTTGTGGGAGTTTTTGGTGCAGGCATCCTTGTGGATTTCTTCGAGCAGATCATCTTTGGTAGATACATAAATCCCATGGTAACACGTATTACAGACCTTATTTTACCAGTACAGTTTTTTAAGGATATGCTTGTCGGTGAGTATGGAGTGGTAACGGTTGCCTTGACTTACTCCATTGCTATTATTCTTCCCATAACAGCAACCTTTTTTATTGCCTTTTCTATTCTTGAAGACAGCGGATATCTTCCCCGTCTTGCCATTATGAGCAATAGGCTCTTTAATATGATTGGCCTTAATGGTAAGGCAATTCTACCAATGGTTTTAGGGCTTGGCTGTGGTACCATGGCAGTAATGACAACAAGAATACTGGAGACAAAAAGAGACAGGATAATTGCCACCTTCTTGCTTGCCCTTGCCATTCCATGTTCTGCTCAACTTGGTGTTATTCTTGGAATGATGGGTTCTCTGTCATTGAAGGCAACAGCCATATGGATTTTCACAGTTATAGCTGTTCTGTTTGTATCTGGATTTCTTGCATCAAAGGTTGTGCCAGGTAAGAAGACAGAGTTCTTCCTCGAGATTCCACCTCTTCGGAAACCAAGGCTTTCAAATGTATTAATCAAGACAGTCGGAAGGATTGAGTGGTATCTTAAAGAAGCAGTGCCACTGTTTATACTTGGTACCCTTGTGCTCTTTTTGCTTGACAAGATAAAGCTTTTAGGAGTTATTGAAAAGGCTGCAGCACCACTTGTTAAAGGAGTGCTGGGATTGCCACCAAAAACAGCTGGATTTTTTATTATGGGCTTTCTCAGAAGAGACTATGGGGCGGCAGGCCTTTTCAGTATGGCCCAGCAGGGACAGCTAAACAGCCAGCAGACCCTTGTCAGTCTTATAACAATTACACTTTTTGTGCCATGTCTTGCAAACTTTTTCATGATAATTAAAGAGAGAGGAACCAGGGTAGCAGTTTCTGTTACAATAATAGTGTTTGTGATTGCCTTTCTGGTTGGTGGGCTATTGAATTATCTTTTGTCATCTATGAATGTTATGCTTTAATCTGTAAGCTAATACCCAGATCCAGCGATAAAGTTTATAGCAGTGGTTTTTTAGGTGTCTTACATCTGGATTTGGGTAATATATTATGATAAAATCAAAAACAAAGGCAGAGTATAAAGACGAGATAGGGTCTCAGAGATGAGGAACTAATACTGGTATAATTCTGAAATAAGTTCAGAACAAGATTCAAGAGAAAGTTTCAGCATGATAATATTGTTGGACTGTATACATACTCAAAGATTATAATCCTATCCAGTCGAGGGGAGAGTAATATAAATAGAGCAGAGAGGTCTGTTTTGAAATCAATGACAGAGACGATCTCCATGGATGTAGATATAGAGTGTTTCCCCTGCTTTTTAAGGCAGGTGGTAATTGCATTAAAGCATGTTGAGATAGAAAGAGAACACAAGATTGAGATAATAAAACAGACCCTCGAAGATATAAACAATACAGATATTCATCTTACACCTGCCCATACCACTACATTAATTCACAGGAGAGTAAGAACCCTGATTGGTGATGATCCCTTTAAAGAGGTTAAAAAAAGATACAATGATGTTGCGTTATCACTTTACGATGATCTTAAAGAACTGGTAACCAGATCGGCAGACCCTTTAATGTCTGCCACCCGCCTTGCTGTGGCAGGCAACTCCATTGACTTTGGAATATACACTGAAGTTGATATCCATGGTGAGATAAAACGTGCACTGGATGATAATTTTTCAATTGATCATTTTAGTGCATTCAGGGAGCAGATCCTGTCGAATAGACAAATACTTTATCTTCTTGACAACGCAGGAGAGATAGTTTTTGACAGAATACTGATTGAAACATTAATCAGCATGAACAGAGAAATCACTGCTATTGTAAAAGGCTCTCCTGTAATAAATGATGCCACCATGGATGATGCCATGGAAACAGGTCTTACAGAGATATGTACTGTAAAGGATAATGGCTCAGATGCAATAGGCACGATACTGCAGTGGGCATCAGATGAATTCAAAGAATTGTTTGCCAGCGCTCCTTTTGTAATAAGCAAGGGACAGGGCAATTTTGAGACCCTTATCAGTGAAAATAAAAATATATCTTTTCTCTTTCAGGCAAAATGTGAGGTCGTAGCCCGTCGGATTGGGGTGCCAAGAGGTGGAATGATTATCCTTGACAATGGAATGGATGAGAATGGAGTTTTTAAAGGTTACCAGGCATAACAAAGAGGATGTTATCAAGAAGGCTGTAGAGTGTATAATCAGGGGTGGCATTGTGGCATTCCCCACAGAGACCTTTTATGGCCTTGGTGCGCATTTTAATAACGAAGATGCCTTAAAGAGACTCTATGAATTAAAAAAGCGCCCTTTTGAAAAGGCCATTCCCGTGATAATAGGTCATCTGTCTTTCATAAGAATGCTCAGCCATGAAATACCTGAGGAGGCACTAAAACTAATGGAAAAATACTGGCCAGGACCATTAACATTAGTGCTAAAAGCAAAAGAGGGATTGAGTTCCCTTTTAACAGCCAATACCGGTAAAATAGCTGTCAGGCTTCCTGGAGACTCGCTTGCGCTTGATATTGCCAGGGCAGCCCCCTTTCCCGTTACAGCAACAAGTGCCAATCCATCAGGTGTATTGCCAGCTGCAGATGCTCAGGAGGTTTTGAAATACTTTGGCGATACAGTGGACTTGATTATTGATGGTGGAAAGACACCAGGATCAAGACCTTCCACAATTGTAGAGATCGTAAAGGGACAGCCAAAGATCCTGAGGAAAGGGGTAATAGATATGGTATCAATTGACTAACAGGTCTTGCCTGGAGATGCCATTACTCTCTGTATCTCCTGAAAGAGGGTATCTTTTTTTACGGGTTTAACAAGATAACCATCTGCCTGTAGATCCAACAGGGCATCTTTAAACCCTGACATGGCAATTATTTTAACATCATTCTTAAAACTCTTAAGCTCTTTTATCAATTTCTTACCATCAATCTCAGGCATCACAATATCAGAAATAACAAGCTCTATCAGGCTCTTATGATTTTTGAAATACTCATAGGCAGTGTATGGTTCATTGAATACCACAACATTAAAACCCTTCTGAAGCAGGGTAACCTTAAAAAACTCTAACACAGGAATTTCATCATCAATAACCATTATCTTACCAGTGGTCCTCAGGGAATCCAGGATTGAAGTAATTCCAGGTATTACAGTCTGAGAAGCTGGCAGATATATCTCAAAGGTTGTGCCTTTGCCAACAATGCTATCAACTGTGATATAGCCACCATGGTCTTTTATAATTCCATAGGTCATTGCCAGACCCAGGCCAGTGCCTTTGTCTGGCCCCTTTGTAGTAAAAAAGGGATCGAATATCCTGTCAATCTTATCCGGAGGTATGCCAGAGCCAGTATCCTTAACTGAAATACGTATATAAGGACCCTCCTTTACATCAGGTGCAATTCGTTTTTTGTAATTACTGTCTATCTTCACAAGGTCTGTTTCTAAGTTCAGATTCCCCCCTTCAGGCATTGCATCTATGGCATTTAATATCAGGTTCAAAACAGACTGTTCTAATAGTCCCACATCTCCTTTAATGATGGGAAGGTTTTCTTTAAGATCTAAGTCCACTTCAATATTTGGATTAAAGCGTCTTTTGGCAAGTTCAAGAGCTTCTTTGATCATGTCATTAACATTGAAAGGAACAAGTTCGAGTTCTCTACCTCTTTTGGCGAAATTGAGCAGTTTGCTCACTATCTGGGTGGCCTTTCTTGTAGAGGATTCTATTACTCGCATCTTGGGTACGAGTTCTGGAGGTAATTTGCCCTCATCCAGTATCAAATCAGTATAGCCCATTATGGAAGTGAGAAGATTGTTAAAATCATGAGCTATTCCACCTGCAAGGGTTCCAAGGGACTCCATTCTTTGAGCATGCAGCAGTTGAGCCTGGAGTTTTTTCTTTTCAGTAATGTCCCTTATTATGAACTGGATAACCTTACCCTCTTCTAAAGTTACTGCACTGGCACTTACTTCTACATGAACAGGCGTACCGTCTTTTGCAATGTGCGTTGACTCATATACCAGGGGTTCTCCATGCAGGAGACGATGGTTACGTTCCAGGAAAAGTTGATTGTCCTGATTCTGCTCAAGAGACAAAAGGCTTTTTCCGATTAGTTCTTCTTTTGTGTAGCCATATTGTTCGGTTACTTTTTTGTTCACATTTATAATCTTTCCATTCTCATCAGTGAGGATTATCGTATCGTTGGCCTTTTCATAAAGAGATCTGAGCATGGTTTCGGATTTTCTGAGTTCCTTGGTCCGCTCTGCAACAAGCTTCTCAAGCTGTTCAGAGTAGAGCTTTAACCGCTGTCGTTCCTGCGCAAGATCGTATTCGAGGGAGAGTTTGTTGATGAGAAGACGATCGTTGTAATAACGCCATAATATACCACTTATAGCCGAGGCTAATAAAAAGA
>JAADHP010000065.1 GCA_013151785.1 Nitrospirota bacterium
GGAGACTCTCTTTGATGTATTTTCTGAGCATGTGTTCGTTGAGTTCAATGGCTTCAATAAACCCTCCTCTCATGATGAAGTCTGATAGATGCCTCTTTATCTCCCTCTCAAAGAGCCTGTCCCTTTTCCTGTCTATCTCGACACCCTTGAATTCAAGATATTCATCAAAATCAAGTGTCTTTATCTCAAAGTCAAAGAACCTGCCTGCAAGACTTTCCCTTGTGCCACGCCACATGGATATCTGTGCAGAGCCTGAAAGAAAGAGCTTGATTCCGGGATTCAGATCATAGAGAAGCTTTATTTTTGACTGCCAGTCATTGAGCTTTTGTATCTCATCAAGAAAGATATAGATCTTTTTATTCTTTATATCCTCTTTTAGTACTTCTGCCTCATAAGTTCTGATGATCTCTGAAAGATCATATCTTATCTCATCAAAGGTAAAATACAGGATATTGTAAGGGGGAATACCACTTCCTAATAGTTCATTTATAACCTGGTACATGAGGGTGGTCTTACCGACCCTTCTTAGACCGGTAAATATAATAATCTGGCGTCTGTCCAGATAAGCTTTTATCTCATTAAAGATCCTCCTCTTCCTGCCAAGAAAGTCAGCAGGAACCTTTCCCGATTTCCACCATGGGTTGAAATATTCTAATTCAATTAACATTCTGATGTAATTGTTTTTTAATTTTAATTACATTATACTGCTTCTGTTTTATGAATATCAAGGGTGGCTGAAAAAGTTTGGGGTGAATAACTGCTGACAATTGTATAATAGTCTCCATTTCTCTAAAGAGACCTGTAAAAGAACTAAGAAAAAATTCTTTTGGATTTAGGAATACCTATCTCCTATCTGATACCGTATTTCTTCATCTTGTAATACAGATTCCGCAATGAAAGCCCGAGGGCCTTTGCTGCCTTTTCCCTGTTTCCCCTGGTTTCCCTTAGTGCATTGAGTATTGCCTCTTTTTCAGACAGCTCAACCACCTCTTTCAGAGGCCGAACCCTGCCTTTGAATACCTGCTCAATACATTCATCCTTTTCCTGACATAACGGGGGTAGATGGTCTGTCTGAATAGTTCTTTCGTGAGGTTTCATGTTGATTATAGCCCTTCCAAGTATGTTCTCAAGTTCTCTGACATTGCCCGGCCAGTGGTATTCAAAGAGTACATTGTAGACATCCTCTGAAACACCTTTTATGTTTCTTCCGAAAGACTGGTTGAGCCTGTAGATAATGTGTTCAACCAGAAGGGGAATGTCTTCCTTACGCTCCCTGAGGGGAATGATGGTTATTGGAAAGACATTAAGCCTCCAGTAGAGGTCTTCTCTGAACTCTCCCTTTCTTATCTTCTTTTGAAGGTCTGCATTGGTGGCTGCTATAATCCTTACATCAACAGAAATGGGATGTGTGCTACCCACCCTTCTGACCTCACCCCCTGTCATCACCCTCAGGAGTTTGCTCTGCAGGGACAGGGGCAGCTCTGCAATCTCATCCAGAAAGATGGTGCCACCGTCTGCCTCTTCAAATAGCCCCTTTTTTCCACCTCTTCTTGCACCTGTAAAGGCACCTTCTTCGTATCCAAAGAGTTCACTTTCAAGTAAATGTTCTGTAAGAGAGGCACAGTTCACCCTGATAAACTGGCCATTCCTTCTTCCACTCATATTATGGATTGCATGGGCAAAGAGCTCCTTCCCTGTGCCACTTTCACCAAGCAAAAGTACAGTGACAGGTGTTTGTGCTGCCCTCATGGCTTCCTCTTTTGCCTTCTGCAGTGCCGGGGAGCAGCCGATAATATCATCCAGTGTGTATCTGGCCTGAAGGTGTCTTATAAGTTTTCTGGCTTTAGTAAGCTCCTCTGTAAGGGAGATTATCTCTGATATATCATGGATAACACCCACACTTCCCCTGATGTGGCCATCTATAAATATGGGTGCCACATTTACCACTACCTCTCTTTTCAGAGGCCCTACCTTCATCCTTACGTTATGCACAGGTCTGCCAGTCTGTAGGACCTTTATATGCATACTTTCACCCTCGGCAATATCCACGGTAACGGGTTTCCCAATCACCGCCTCTCTTGGCAGGCCTGTTATTCTTGTGTATGCAGGGTTTACTATGATGTTTATTCCCCGCTCATCTGCCACAGAGATGGCATCTTCAGAGGACTCTATGACCGCCTCAAGGAGTTCCCTCGCCCTCCAGAGGTCGGATATCCTGTCTGAAAGACGCTCTATCTCGGTGATATCGCGGAAGATCGCTACTGCACCTACAACCTCGCCTTCTTCGTTTTTTATGGGATAGCGATTGGTAATGATTACTGTATCGCCAATCTGCTGTTTCTGACTGATTTCAGCCCTTCCAGTACTTACCACATGATTAAGACGGGTGTTAGGGATAACATCAACTGCCTTCTGCCCCACAGTCCTGTCAGGGTCAAGACCGGTTATCCTTTGTGCCCGTCTGTTAAGATACTGTACCCTCCCTTCAGCGTCAACAATTATGATGCCATCATTGAGATGATCTAATATCTCTTTGTAAACATTAATTCCCGGCTCTGTTGACACAATGTATTCCTTTTCGGTTATTGCTTTTGAAGCCAGCTGGCAGATAATGGTTTTGAGTGGCTTCAGGCGATCAAACAGATTCGCCTGGATGGCGAATCAGACCGCCGTCCTCGGAGCAGGCCATGGAGGGCCTGCGAGAATGAAGGAAAAGCCTTTACCTGCCAGCAATAGAATTATTCTTACAGGCATAGCCGATGCTTTTAAGGGCCTGCTCAATCTCTCCAAGTATTGCCGGATCATCAATGGTGGATGGCATCTTGTACTCTTCACCATTGGCTATCTTTCTGATAACCCCTCTCAAGATCTTCCCGGACCGTGTCTTTGGTAGCCTTTTTACAACAACAGCCTGTTTAAAGCAGGCAATAGGGCCTATCTGGTCCCTTACCATATAGACCAGGTCAGAGACGATCTTTTCATGATCACTGTCAACACCTGCCTTGAGTACCACCAGCCCGAGTGGAAGCTGTCCTTTCAGAGAGTCTGCTACTCCTACCACAGCACACTCAGCCACAGCAGGATGCTTTGCCACTACCTCCTCCATCTCTCCTGTGGACAGTCTGTGCCCTGACACATTGATTATATCGTCAATCCTGCCCATTATCCAGACATAACCATCCTCATCAATAAAACCACTGTCACTGGTGTAATAATACCCTGGAAGGGGTTTCAGGTAGGACTCCACGAATCTGTCGTCCTTCTTCCACAGTGTTGGAAGCGTACCTGGTGGTAGTGGAAGTTTTATTGCCACAATGCCTTCCTGGTTCGGCCCCACTTCTGTTCCCTTCTCATCAAGTATCTTCACATTAAATCCAGGAACAGGTTTTGTTGAGGAGCCAGGTTTTACAGGAAACTCTTCAATACCCATGCAGTTGGCAGTAATAGGCCAGCCTGTTTCTGTCTGCCACCAGTGGTCTATAACAGGCTTCTTCAGGAGATTGCTTGCCCAGTGGTAGGTATCAGGATCAAGCCTTTCACCAGCAAGGAAGAGATAGCGAAAACCTGAGAGATCGTATTTCTTCAGGTATTGACCCTCAGGGTCTTCCTTTTTTATTGCCCTGAAGGCAGTCGGTGCAGTGAATAGAACCTTCACATCATGCTCTGAAATCACCCTCCAGAATGCCCCTGGGTCAGGAGTTCCTACTGACTTTCCTTCATAGAGTACAGTGGTACAGCCTGTAAGCAATGGACCATAGACAATATAAGAATGCCCCACAACCCATCCCACATCAGATGCTGCCCAGTAAACCTCACCAGGCTTTATACCGTATATATGCTCCATGCTCCATCTGAGTGCAACTGCATGTCCGCCATTGTCCCTGACAACCCCTTTAGGAACACCTGTTGTTCCGGATGTATAAAGGATGTAAAGGGGGTCTGTTGCATCAACAGGCACACACTCCACTGGTTCGGCATCCTTCATCAGTTCTTCCCAGTCATGGTCCCTGCCCGGGATCAAGTCTGCCCTGACTATATCCCTCTGATATATAACACACTTCTGTGGTTTATAGGAGGCTTCTTCAATAGCCCTGTCCAGAAGGGGTTTGTATTCTATTATCCTGTTTACCTCTTTTGCACCTGAAGCAGACACTACAACCTTTGGTTTTGCATCATCAATCCTTATGGCAAGCTCATGGGCAGCAAAACCACCGAAAACCACAGAATGAACCGCTCCCAGCCTTGCACAGGCAAGCATGGCTACGGCTGCCTCTGGGATCATGGGCATATATATGACCACGGTATCACCCTTGTCAACACCAAGGTTGCGGAGGACCCCTGCAAACCTTGATACATACTCAAGAAGTTCCCTGTAGGTGAACTTCTTTATGGTGTTTGTAACAGGGCTATCGTATATCAGGGCAACCTGATCTGCCCTGCCACTCTCCACATGTCTGTCAAGGGCATTGTAACAGGTGTTCATCTTCCCACCACTAAACCATCTGTAGAAGGGAGGATTTGAATCGTCAAGAACCTTTTTGTAGGGCTCAAACCAGGTGATCTCTTTTGCTGCCTCGTCCCAGAACCCCTGGGGGTCTTCAATACTCCTTTTGTAAGCCTCTTCATACCTTCCCATTGATACCTCCATGGAATTTTTTATTTTTGCCAAGACTGGCTGTAAAGAATGGATAGTGTGCAAAAACTTGCAATATTGATACCTGAACTGATGGATATTAAAAATAAGGCTTGCAGGGACTTGGTTTTAAGTTATGTTACATAAAGTTATTTTTATGGTTGTGTTATATGTACAAAAAGTAACATATGCCAAATCCAGATGTAAGGATACGGGAGAAATGCTGAAAGCAGTGGTATGGTAGAGTCTGAACGGTTTTGAATTTTGCACAAGATTCACCAGGAGGGTGAATCGCAAAATTCCCTCGGAAGCG
>JAADHP010000291.1 GCA_013151785.1 Nitrospirota bacterium
AGTCTACAGGGCAATATTGGTACTCCTTATAAGTATAAGCATCACTTTTTTATTGTACTCATGTGGAGGGGGCGGAGGTGGTGGAGGTGGTGACAGTAGCAATCCACCGTCTCAACCTACTGATGTATCAGTATCAGGTAAGGTTACATTTGACTATGTGCCTGCCACTCAAACATCTGGCCTTGATTATTCAACTACATATCAGAAACCTGCCCGTGGAGTTGTTGTAGAAGCAATAAACGCCTCTGATTCATCAATATTTGATAGTACAACTACAGATGGTTCAGGATACTATACGTTAACTGTACCAGTTAATGCAGATGTGATTATAAGGGTAAAGGCTCAGATGCTTAAAACAGGCACACCCTCATGGGACTTTCAGGTGGTTGATAATACCAGTGAGAAGGCCCTTTATGCCATGCAGAGTGCATCTTTCAACTCAGGAACAAGTGATATTAATAATAAGGATTTAAATGCCTCTTCTGGCTGGGGAGGGACGGGATATACATCCACAAGGGTGGCTGCTCCCTTTGCCATTCTTGATGTGGTTTATCAGGCGGTTCAGAAAGTAATCACAGCAGACCCTACAGTGACATTCCCTCAGTTATTAATAAACTGGAGTGTCAATAATGTTCCCACACCTGGTGATAAGACACTGGGGCAAATAGGTACTACTACTCACTATGATCCATATGAAAAGGAGCTTTATATCCTTGGAAAAGAGGATAATGACACGGATGAATATGACGGCCATGTTATAGCTCATGAATGGGGGCATTATTTTGAAGATAGATTCTCAAGAAGTGATTCCATCGGGAACTCTCATTTCACTGGAGACAAACTTGACCCAAGGGTTGCCTTTGGAGAGGGGTTTGGAAATGCCTTCTCAGGTATGGCTACTGATGACCCTTATTATATAGACACATCTGGTACATCTCAGGGGAATATATCATTATTTATGGATTTAGAAGACAATGATTCTGACCCTGTATCTGTGGGCTGGTATAGTGAAGAATCTGTTCAAAGCATCCTATATGACCTTTATGACAGTGTGGATGACGGAGTGGATACGGTCTCACTTGGATTTCAACCTATCTATGATGTACTGGTTAATGAGCAGAAAAATGCAGATTCTTTTACTACTATCTTTTCATTTATCTCCTTTCTAAAAAATCGTTATGCATCTAATCCTACAGTATTGGCAGGGATAAATAGTCTGCTTGCATATGAAAATATTACAACTGCAGCATTAGATGAATGGGATAGTACAGAGACAGAGACCAATGATGGAGGAAATCCAGATTCTCTCCCAGTTTATACAAAACTCACAGTAGGTGGCCCTGCTGTGCAGATATGTGGTAGCGGGGAGTTCGGCTATCCCAATAAACTGATGAATATCAGATTCTTTTATTTTGAGATAACATCGCAGGGAAGTTATACTATAACAGCTGTGCCTGTTTTGTTGGATGCTAATCCTGCGATTGGTCTATTTTCCAAAGGACAATATATCGGCTCTGTAGATAGTGGTGGTAATGGTGCTACTGAGACACTAACTGTTACCCTGTCCCCTGGGTATTATGTTGGAGTGATATCAGAGGTTGACAATCTGACAGGGGTATATAGAGGGGAATCATGTTTTAATGTAAGCCTTAATAAATACCATTAAATGGAGGATAATATGAAAGAGATTCGTAAAATCTATAAAATGTCTTTGGTTTTAACCATAAGCCTGCTTCTGACAGGGTTTCTTGCCTGCTCGGGTAATTCCAGGGAACTTATCACAAAAGAAATTCCCCTATCTGGTAAGCCAGTAGCTCCAGTATCTATATCCTATACAGTGCCTGAAAAAGCGGATGTTGGAGAAAGCATAACAGTAACTGTCAGTTTTAAACTTCTCTCTGATGCTGAAAAGGTAACTCTTAAACTAACTCCTGATAAGGGCATGGAGATAACCTCTGGCAAAACCGAGGTGGACTATGGTGACCAGTTAGCTAATTCTGCTTTCTCAGAAAGTGTAACTATTGTCCCGCATACAGAAGGGGTATTATATCTCAATGTCTTTGTTACAGGGACTTTTGGTGGAAGGAAAATGGCTCGCACTGGTGCAGTGCCTGTTTATGTAGGAACTGACATACGAAAAATGATGAAAAACTCGGGCAAGACTGTCACTGATTCAACTGGCAAGAAGATTATTATAATGCCTGCAGAGGAGAAGAAAGAATTGTCTGAATAAAAAGAAAACCTAATATCTCAATATAGTAAAGGAGATTATCATGAAAACAACAATTAAATTCAAGATGGCTTTCCTGTTTTTGATATCTATCCTCTTACTCTCAGGCTGTGCATCAACTGGCACTATGCAATTAACAAGACCTGTAAGTGAACGGATAAACAACTATAATAAGATTGCTATTGATGTTTCATCTGACATTAAAGACTCCTCCCCAGAGGTAATACAGCTTGAAAAGATGGTTGTTATCAAGTTAAGAGAAAAAGGACTATTTGAGAAGGTTATCCCTGGGACTATGGATACATCAACAGACCTGCACCTTAAGATAAAGATCGTGGAATTACAAAAAGTGGGAAGTGCTGCACGTCTTCTGTTTGGTGCTCTTGCAGGCCAGGCCAAAGTTACAGTTGATGCAGAACTGGTTGACATAAAGACAAGTACAGTGCTTGGAGCATTCAGGGCAGAAGGCAAGTCCTCTGGTGGAAGTACATTTGCAGGAACCACTGAGCAGGCTCTGGAACGAGTTGCAGAACAGATAGTGGCATTTCTGATAAAAAGTAGACCAGAAATAGTAAGGAAATCTTCACATACAAGGATAGAGGAAAAATCAAAATCATCAGAAGGTAAGAAACAGCCTGAGCATATAGAGTCAAAAACAGCAGAGAGACTCAAGAAACTCAAGACCCTTTACGAAGAAGGACTTATTACAGAGAAAGAGTATCAGGAGAAGCGTGCTGAGATATTAGAGGAATTGTAGAATTATATCTCCCATCACCTCTGCTGCCTCCTTAATCTTCCCTTATCAAGGGGGGACAGAGGTGGTGATTTTATTCCTTTAAAAAGGTAGTACCTCATTACGATTCCTGACTTTTGACTCCTGAGTCCCATTGTTGGATTTTTTCAGCATCCTTTTTTACATCTTGTGAATTTTTTTGTACAGTAGTGGTATCATATATTTCAGTATATTCAGGAGTAAAAATAAAACAGATAATAATGACAGGCTTCTGTAGAAAAAGCCCCCTTTTTATACTGGTTTTTTTTATTATTCCCATCCTTTTTCTTACAACAGGTTGTGGAGAAGGCGGTGGCGGTGGAGGTAGTGATGATAGTGCAAAGGCAGAGGAGATAACAATCTCTGGAAAAATCACCTTTGATTCTGTGCCAGCCACAGTATCAGGTCTTGATTATTCCAGCACAACAAAAAAGCCTGTCAGAGGTGTTTTAGTAGAGGCAATCAAGGCTTCAGACTCTTCAATCCTTGACTCTACTGTTACTGATACACAGGGTAATTACAGTCTCAGTGTGCCAGAGAACACTGAAGTGATAATAAGGATTAAGGCACAAATGATACAGAATGGTAGCCCCTCATGGGATTTCAGGGTTGTTGACAATACAAATGCCAAGGCGCTTTATGTAATGGAAAGTTCAGTCTTTAACTCTGGTACAACAGATATATCAAATAAAAATCTTAATGCATCTTCAGGTTGGGGAGGAACCTCCTATACATCAGCACGTGTTGCTGCTCCCTTTGCAATACTGGATTTCATTTATCAGGCCCTTCAGGTGATTCTATCTGTTGATGCTGATGTTAATCTACCGCAGTTACTTATTAACTGGAGCCCTGACAATATTCCCTCCCCTGGAATCAAAAGTTCTGGATACATAGGGACCACGCATTACAGCTTTTCTGAAAAGGAGATTTACATACTTGGCGCTGAGGACAATGATACTGATGAATATGATGGTCATGTTATAGTGCATGAATTTGGCCATTACCTTGTCCACAGGCTGGGAAGAACTGATACCCTGGGAGGCCAGCATTCCTTGACTGACAGGCTTGATGCAAGGGTGGCCTTTGATGAGGGTTTTGACAATGCCCTTTCAGCCATTGTCCTGGGTAATCCTGACTATGTTGATACTTATGGTATCAGGCAATCACAGGGTTTGCACATGGATATAGAGGACAATGATTTCTTTGGAACAGCCAGAGGATGGTATAGTGAGGAATCCATTCAGAGTATTATCTATGATCTCTATGATACCAGCAACGAATCAGGGGTTGATGGACTATCCCTCGGATTTGCACCTCTATACAACGTGGTCATAAAGGATCTTAAAACCACCTCATCCTTTACAACGATTTTTTCTTTTATAGATCATCTGAAGAGCCGATACAAAGGACAGGCCTCAGTAATAAATGCTATCAATCAATTATTACAATATGAAGATATAACAGATGAAGCCGCGGATGAATGGGATAGCACTGAGAGAGAGACAAATGACGGAGGCAATCCTTACTCGCTGCCTGTTTATACAGAATTAAACATAAATGTTCCAGAAACTATTTGTATTTCAGATGAGTTTGGTACCTATAACAAACTACTTGATAATAAATACTTCTATTTTGAAATAATCTTCACAGGGAATTATAAATTTGATGTAATCCCACAATCTGTCAATGATGATCCCAGGATAAGAGTATATTTAAATGGTAGTTTGATAAAGGAGATTAACAGCGGGGCTGATGGAGAACCAGAAAGTGTAACCATGCACCTTACCCCTGGAACTTATGCAGGTGTAGTGACCGATTACAAAATAGAGAACAACATGGATCATCACAGCACTCACTGTTATGATATTTTTTTTAATTAATGATATACTGAGGAGACGAAGTTGTTCACTCAGGATAGCACGAAAGTGCTCGG
>JAADHP010000100.1 GCA_013151785.1 Nitrospirota bacterium
GTGCTTTTGATCACCACAAAGGGTTTCAGGGATATGCTTGAGATCGGTTATCAGAGCCGTGATGATATATTCGACCTCTGTATAAAAAAGCCCGAGATTCTTTATAAAAACGTAATCGAGATAGAGGAAAGGATAGATAGCAAAGGCAATATTGTAACGCCTCTGAAGGAGGAATCCCTTCTCAGAAAACTAAGAGAGATTGATTTCAGCGAGTATGATACAGTGGCAGTTGTGTTACTGCATTCATGGAGGAACCCTGTTCATGAAGAGATGGTGGCAAGGCTGTTGAAAGAGCAGGGTCTTGAGGATGTGCTACTCTCCTCAGCAGTATCAAGGCAGATAAAGATTATCACCCGGGGTAATGCCACAGTGGTGGATGCATACCTGGCTCCTGTGATAGAGAGATATTTGAGAGAACTTCGTGAAGAGATAACAGATGTAAAAATTGAGTTTTTCATAAGCTCAGGTGGACTTGTAACTCCTGAGTTGTTTAAGGGAAGAGATGCACTTCTGTCAGGTCCTGCTGGTGGTGTGATGGCTGTGGTTGATATTTCAAAGAATATGGGACTTAAAGGTGCCATAGGCTTTGATATGGGTGGTACCTCAACTGATGTATGCAGATTTGATGGAGAAATAGAAAGAGTCTATGAGAAGAAAATCAACTCAATAGAGATCCATACGGAGATGCTGGATATAAATACCATTGCCTCTGGTGGTGGCTCAATACTCTCCTTTGATGGTGAGAGATTGATGGTAGGGCCTGAATCTGCAGGTGCTGACCCTGGCCCTGCCTGCTATGGATTTGGCGGTCCCCTTACAGTGACAGATGCAAATCTCTTTACAGGAAGACTTGTTAAAGAGTATATGCCTAAAACCTTTGGGCCTGAAAGAAAAGGAGCTATTGATCCCTCAATAGTGAGAAAAGGGTTTGAGAGGTTAACCACAGAGATCAATGATAGACTGTCAAAACAGTTTTTGCCCGAAGAGATAGCCCTTGGCTTTCTCAGGATCGCCAATGAGAAGATGGCCATGGCTATCAAGGAGATTTCCATCTCAAAGGGTGTGGATGTGAGGGATTATACCCTTGTCTGTTATGGAGGGGCTGGAGGGCAACATGCCTGCGCTGTTGCCTCAGAGCTTGGTATAAGGGAGATACTTTTTCATCCCCTTGCAGGTCTTTTCTCTGCATATGGCATAGGTCTTTCAATGCCTGTGGTAAAAACCTCAAGGACATATATTACTGTCTTCAACAGGGATAACTTTGAAGAGATAATTAATAAGGTGGAAGAGTTATATGATGAGCTATCCAGAGACATTTCTTTCCACTCCTGTAAGATCCTTAAAGAGATAGACCTGCGGGTAAAGGATACAGAGTATTCGTTCACTATACCATTGACAGATTTCGAGGATATGCTTGCTCGTTTCAGAGAAAGATACAAAAGGGTATTCGGTTTTTACAGAGAGGACATGATAATTGAGACAGCCGCCATGAGGGTAAGTGTAATGGATGATGAAAGCTTCTTCCCCGAGTTGGTATTAGAAAAAAAGGATGCTACCTCAGCAGAGCCTGTTTCTTATCAGTCTTTATTTACTGAGAATGGGTGGATAACCGTTCCTGTTTACAGAAGGGATGCCCTTCCAGAGGGAATGATGATGGAGGGGCCTTATTTGATAGTAGATGATTTTACAACAATAGTTGTGGAGGAGGGCTTTGTTGCAGAAGCTTTATCCAATGGTCTGATAAGGGCCAGGAGGGTGAAAGAATATCAAAGCCATACTGGTGATACAAGAGACGATGACAGGGCAGATCCTGTACTGCTTGAGATTTTCAATAGTCTGTTTATGGGCATTGCCACAGAGATGGGACATACCCTCCGAAATACGGCATTTTCAGTAAATATCAGGGAGAGGCTTGATTTTTCCTGTGCCATATTTGACCCCGAATGTGGACTGGTTGCAAATGCCCCTCATATACCTGTTCATCTTGGTTCAATGGCTGATACAGTGAAGGCAGTGCTGGAGCGTCATTATGGGAATATAAAACAGGGAGATGCCTATCTGTCAAACAATCCCTTCAGAGGCGGCTCTCACCTTCCAGACCTTACAGTGGTTTATCCTGTTTTTTCATCAAGTGGGGAATTGTTGTTCTTCACAGCAGCAAGAGGCCACCATGCAGACATAGGTGGCAAAACACCCGGATCAATGCCGCCAGAGTCTTCTCATATTGACGAGGAAGGGGTATTAATAGACAGCATGTGTATTCTTAGAGATGGATGCTTTATGGAAGATGAGCTCAGGGAGGTGTTCAGTAATCACACCTATCCTGTCAGAAATATTGAACAATCTATACAGGATATAAAGGCCCAGCTTGCAGCCTGCAGAAAGGGCGAGGCAGAGCTTCTGTATGTAATCAGCAGGTATGGTTATGAGACAGTAAGAAAATATATGGCATTTATACAGAAAAATGCTGAAATGGCAGTAAGAGAGGCCCTACACAAACTTCTTAAGGGAGAGGAAAATGCCGAGTTTACCTTCAGTGACTTCCTTGATGATGGGTCAGGGATTTCGGTAAGGATCACCGTTCAGGATGGTACCGCTCCACCGCTCACAACCACTGCTACAATAGACTTTAGCGGAACTTCCTTACAGCACGACAATGACAACCTGAACGCACCCCTCTCAGTAACAGCATCTGCAGTGCTTTATGTACTAAGGGCCCTTACAGGGAAGGATATGCCCCTTAACAGTGGATGTCTCAGGCCTGTAAGGATAATTGCTCCTGAGGGAACCCTGCTCAATCCCCGATATCCTGTGGCGGTTGCAAGTGGCAACGTGGAGACATCCCAGAGGATAGTGGATGTGCTGCTTGGTGCCTTTGGTGTGGCTGCAGCATCACAGGGTACGATGAATAATCTTCTCTTCGAGGTTCATGGAGAGAAACCCTATTATGAAACCGTCGGTGGTGGCTCAGGTGCCATGGATGGATGTGATGGTGCATCGGCAGTACAGGTTCATATGACCAACACAAAAATAACAGATCCTGAAATAATTGAGCTGAGACATCCTGGTGTAAGACTCAGGAGATTTTCCATAAGAAGAGGCTCGGGTGGATTGGGGCGCTACAGGGGTGGTGATGGCATAATAAGAGAGTTGGAATTTCTGAGACCAGCAACAGTAACCATTATTTCAGAAAGAAGAAGGAGGCCTCCCTTTGGATTGAAAGGCGGCATACCCGGATACAGGGGGGTAAATCTCCACAGGGATATTAATGGAAAAATTAAAATGCTACCTCACCGTGTGAGTCTTACAGTAAAAGCAGGAGAATCAGTAATTATAAAAACCCCTGGTGGAGGAGGATACGGTACTAATCCTCTTTGATAGCCTTCAGTATCCTTTCAAGCTTTTCCGGCCCCACGCATTCCTTGGCAGCAGGACACCACTGAAGACAACTTGGTTTCATATTCCTTGAGATGGTCTTTTTGCACGCAGGACATGTGGTTTCAACCTCATCTGACCATATCTCCACGGTTGCACCACAGAAAACGCAGGTGATCTCTTCAGGAAAGGGCTTCCTGATCTCACTGCTTCCAGGACATGATTCTTTGAAATTACTCATATCTATATTATACAGAAAACGGGGAAATGAAAATATGATTTGTATCATATGGATTCAGAGAAGCTTGAAGGTTTCTTTATGGATATGTTTTTTAAACATTAATTTCTATCATCTAAAACAGCAATTAGCAGGTGATATAAAGATGGTTTTTTAGGAAATTAAAGTTCTTCCTGTGATGTCCGATAGAGCTAAAAAGGGAGGCTCCCTGGGGAGTCCAAGCAACTGGCAGGAGGTAAAAGATGAGAGACTCAAAAATAATCGTTTTTGTAACATTGATATTCCTGTCCACTTTCTTTCTATGGACAGACTATTCAGAGGCAAGGGAACTGAAATGGGTTGGATGTGGTATTACGAAGAAGGCCTTTATGAAGGAACTCTCAAAGGCCTATGAGAGGAAGACAGGGATACAGGTCATTATCAAAGGTGGTGGTGCAACAAAGGGCATAAGGGCCGTAGCAAAAGGACTTGCTGACATGGGTGGAACCTGCAGACATACCATTGATGACCCACAGGAGAAAGGTGTGAAGCTGCACAGAGTGGCGTGGGATGCTATTGTAGTGGTTGTGAATAAAGACAATCCTGTTGACAATATTACTGTAGAACAACTCAAGGGAGTGTTAACAGGAAAGATAAGGAACTGGAAGGAACTGGGTGGCAATGATGCGCCAATCCATCTCTATGTAAGAAAGGGTAAGATAAGCGGCGTGGGTCTGATGGCGAGAGAGATGATATTTAATAACCCCGGCCAGGAATTCTATGCAAAGGCCAAGCTCATGAGAAGCTCAGGTCCTCTGGAAAGGGCCATTTCCGGCGACAAGAACGGGATTGGTATCAGTGGAATATCAAGTGCCAAGAAGAGAAAGAAACTCAAGATACTTAAGGTAAACGGCATAGCCCCCACCAAGGAAAATATAGGTTCGGGCAAGTATCCTTTTTACAGGCCTCTGTATATTGTAACAAAGGATAATCCATCACCAGAGGTTCAGAAATTTATACAGTTTGCCCTTAGTAATGAAGGACAGAAGGTTATATCCGAGCAGGGTACGGTGAATCTATCTGAGGGCAAGGCATTGGAGGGGAAGTGAGAAAGACCCTTTATGGAGGTGCCTTATGGTGCTGAAAAATGTAAAGATTTCACATAAACTGATATTCATGACTGCAGTTGCGCTTGTTGTTCTTTTGTCCTTTGGTGGTATCGGGATTTATATGGGTAAATCCCAGCTTGAATCTCTCAGAAGCGTATATAATGAGATGATGACACCCCTGGACAATCTAAGGAGGATGCAACTGATTTTCAGAGAGGTTGATTATCAGATGGT
>JAADHP010000038.1 GCA_013151785.1 Nitrospirota bacterium
GTGATACCGGCCCCTGTGGGCCCTGTTCTGAAATAATCATCGACCAGGGTGAAGACGTAGGTTGCCAGAGTGAGCACTGTAACATTGAATGCGATTGCGACAGGTATCTGGAACTCTGGAATCTTGTATTCATGCAGTACAATCGTGACAGTGAAGGCAACCTCACCCCATTACCAAAACCAAGCATTGATACAGGAATGGGACTTGAGAGAATCACTGCTGTGCTTCAGGGCAAATACAGCAACTTTGACACAGACCTTTTCCAGCCAATCATACAGGAAATCAGTTCTCTTTCAGGCATATCTTATGGCAAATCACCACAGAGCAATATTTCAATACAGGTTATTGCAGACCATATGAGGGCAATTACATTCCTTCTTTCAGAGGGACTTATACCTTCAAATGAAGGCAGAGGTTATGTGCTGAGAAGGGTGATCAGGCGGGCAGCAAGACATGCAAGGCTCCTTGATCTTCCATCTCCGTGCCTTCACAGATTCATAGAACCTGTCATCTCTGTTATGGGTGAGGTTTATCCTGAGATCATTGATGAAAGGGAAAGGACAGAAAAACTTCTACGGATCGAGGAGGAACGGTTTATCAGAACAATCGAAACAGGCATGAATATGCTTGATGAGATACTTAATGAACTGAAAAGACAGGGCAGCAATCTGATTCCCGGAGAAGAACTATTCAGACTCTATGATACCTATGGCTTCCCCATCGATCTCGCAAAAGACATTGCACATGATGAGGGCTATAAGATCGACGAAAGCGGATTTTACAGAAAACTCGAGGAACAGAGGCAAAAGGCAAGGGCATCGGCAGATACACAGACAAGGGAAACAGACAATGGAATCTACAGAGAAGTACTGAAGAGGTATGGAGAGGTGGTTTTCACAGGTTATGATACCTTGAGAGACCGGGCAGCAGTTATGGAGATTATTAAAGACGGAAAACCTGTAGATGAATTAAAGGAGGGACAGGAGGGTATTGTCATTCTTGACCGTACGCCCTTTTATGGAGAATCAGGCGGACAGGTTGGAGACAGTGGCATCCTTCAGTCTGAAAATGCCTACATAATTGTTGTAGACACCAAAAAACCTGTACAGGGTATTCATGCACATCAGGTTAAGGTAAAACGTGGAATACTTAAGAAGGGCGACAAGGTAAGCGCTGTTGTAGATGAGGAGAGAAGGAAGGCCATTATGCGTAATCATACAGCCACACATCTTCTGCACAGGGCACTCAGACTTGTACTTGGCGAACATGTAAAACAGTCAGGCTCTCTTGTTGCTCCTGACAGGCTCAGGTTTGATTTCACACATTTCAGTGCCACCACACCAGAAGAGATCGAGGAGATCGAGGAGATTGTTAACAGAACAATTCTTGAAAACCTTCCGGTAGGTACCCGTATTATGACCATTGATGAGGCTATCAAGGCCGGTGCAGTAGCATTGTTTGATGAAAAATATGGTGATACAGTAAGGGTCGTATCCGCAGGTGATTTCAGCAAGGAACTCTGTGGAGGCACACATTGCCATGCCACTGGTGAGATAGGTTCCTTTGTAATCCTTTCAGAAAGCAGTGTTGCCTCAGGTATAAGAAGAATCGAGGCATTAACAGGACTGAATGCCTTTAGATATCTAAGAGACCAGAAAAAATCCCTCGCCAGGATAAAAGATATCCTGAAAACAGACAGTCCTGTTGAACGCACAGAGAAACTCCTTAAGGAGTTGAAAGAAAAAGAAAAAGAGATAGAAAGACTTAAAACAGGTGCAGCAACGGATGTTATATCAGAGGCCATTGATCAGGCAAGGGATTTCAACGGTGTGAAGGTTGTCACATTAAGAAAGGACGGACTTAATCAAAAGGAACTTCGTCTCCTGTCCGACAGATTGAGAGACAAATTAGGCTCTGGTATTATAATTACCAGATCCGTACAGAATGGTAAGGCAGCGATTGTCTGTATGGTAACCAGGGATCTGACCGATAGATTTAATGCTGGACAGATCCTGAAAGAGATTGCACATATGGCAGGTGGCAGTGGTGGTGGCAGGGCAGAGATGGCCCAGGGTGGTGCCAGGGATATAGATGCCCTGGAAGAGGCTATAAAAAACCTGGGAGAGATCCTCAAGAAGAATTCATGATCATAAAGAGAGTATCCATTATCTCCATAACTGTCATTTTTTTTCTGTCGATCTCTTACGCATACACTGAGGGATTCTCTGGTGCCTATACCCTGAAAAAGGGAGAATCCCTTTTTGGTGTTATCCAGAATTATACTATCCAGGACGACAGAGAAACCCTCATTGACCTTTCCTTCAGGTATGATCTTGGTTACAATGAGATTGTTGATGCAAACCCGGGTATTGATCCATGGTATCCCAAAAAGGGAACCAGGGTAATAATACCCACCAGATGGATACTTCCGGAATACCCTTCAGAGTTGCTTGAAAAGAACAAGAAACTCCTGGTGATTAACCTTGCTGAATTGAGATTATTTCTCATCCATGATAAGGGTGACCATCTCCAGGTAATAACATTTCCCCTGGGCATCGGGCGGGAGGGATTTGATACACCAACAGGCATATTCAGCATTATAGAAAAAATCAAAGACCCTGTATGGAACATCCCGAAATCCATAAGAGATGACTACCCTGAACTGCCCCTGTCAGTGCCTCCAGGACCTGACAATCCCCTGGGAAAGTATGCCCTCAGGCTGTCAAACCCTTCTTACCTTATACATGGAACTAACAAACCCCTTGGTGTGGGAAGACGGGTAAGCCATGGATGTATCAGGATGTATCCTGAAGATATAAAATCCCTTTTCAATCTTGTAACAGTGGGTGATAAGGTCTATATAACCTATCAGAGTGTCAAGGTTACCAGCGATCACGGGGGAATCTTTATAGAGGTTCACAGGAGTTTCAAAAAGGAAACCTCCCAGCTACAGGAGGCCATTAAACAGCTCATTTCAACAGGACTCATCAGGTCACTGAATACAAGAGACCTCTACAGGGCACTTGCTGACAAAAGAGGTATCCCGCGATTACTGGTAAAATTCTCAAAGAACTAAAAACAACCGCCTCTTCACCAACCAAAAAAAACCGCAGGTGTAACCCCATCTGATGATTACTACTCTAAAATCATCTCATACCGTTGGAGCAGGCATCTCCATCCTGTCAACCTGAGTTTCTGCTTCTTCTGTTGACAATTCCTTTTTACCATGGTACCCCTTCCCCAGTTTGAACTGACCTATCTGCTCAGACAGCTTGTTGGCTATGTTTAACAGTTCGTCAGCCAGGGATCGCAGCTCATCCACCTGGGTGGCATTGTCCCTGACTATGCCTGCAACAACCTCCATGCTCTGACTCACCTGCTCTGCAGCAGAAGACTGTTCCTCTGTAGCAGTGGCAATCCTCTGCACCATCTCCATAACCTGACCAGAGCTCTCCACAATCTCCTTCAGGGCATTGCCAGCATGTGTTGCCTTCTCCACAGACTCCTTGAATGAATCGGTTCCTCTCTTCATAACCGCAATGGTCATTTCTGTCTCATCCTGGATGGCCCTGATCTTGTCGGCAATATCATCTGTGGCCTGGGCTGTCTTTTCAGCAAGTTTCCTTACCTCATCTGCAACAACAGCAAATCCTCTTCCCTGTTCACCTGCCCTTGCTGCCTCAATAGCTGCATTCAAGGCCAGAAGATTCGTCTGATCCGCTATATCCTGTATAACCATCAGGATCTCTCCGATCTCCTCAGAACGTTTGCCAAGCATCTGAAGTCTCTCAGATGCATCGTTTATCTCTCTGGCAAGCGACTGGATATCCTCTACAACCTCTCTGACCACCTCCATCCCCTTCTGTGCTGTATCATAAGAGGTCTGGGCAGCATCTGAGGAATAAGAGGCATTCTGAGCCATATCAATTATGGTCTGGGACATCTCACTTGCAGCTGATGCCACCTGCTCAATCTGGCCGGTCTGCTGGTTTATTCCCGTCTGCATATTCTCGGAAAACCTGGACAGCTTCTCTGACTGTCTTGTAATTCGCGATATATTATCGGAGATGCCAGAACATAGCCGATTGAGTCTCTCAATCATGCCATTCAGTGTCCCAGCCATAAGTCCCATCTCATCACGACTACTTACCGCTATTCTTTTCGTTAGGTCACCTGCTGCTATTTCCCTGGATGCCTCGACAACACTGTTAACGGGTTTCCCTATTGATCTGACAATTATGAAGGAGAGTACCAGAAACACTACCATACTCAATACAGTAGCAGCAAGAATAATCACGATAACCCTGTTAATTATCTGTTCCTTCTTATTATAAAAGCCTTCGGTGAGTCTCTTCTGTTGCTCAGCAATCGTATCAACTGCCTTGAATATCTCGCTCTTCAGATCAATCCACTGCTCGTGTATAAGGTCAACACTATCAATGTCATCGGATTTGTAGGCATCTTTCAGTTTCCTGGCAAGGGCATAAAAACTCCTCAGGTTTTTCTTGAAGTTTGCAACCACATTACCAAAAACTTCACTGGAAAGTTGAGGCTCTGTCTTGCTCCATAACTTTTTAAGTTTCTGCAGGCTTTTCTCTAAATGTACTGCTGCCTCTTGAGAGGATTCCGCTGCACTTATAACACCAACCATCTGATAGTCCAGTTCCCTGAAGATCAACTGCATACTCCTCAGATTGTCCAGGGGTGTCATCTTCTCATTGTAAACGTTTCTGAGAGATTCAAGCTGGGATTTACCCATATAAATCCAGATACCGCCAAAGGACAAAAGAACAACAAGCGCAACAGCGGTCATGAATATCAGTTTATGTGAAATCTTTACATTTTTCAGTACCATAAGGCACCTCCATAAAGGGTCTTTCTTACTTCCCCTCCAATGCCTTGCCCTCAGATAGATTCACCGTA
>JAADHP010000152.1 GCA_013151785.1 Nitrospirota bacterium
AAGGGCTTCAGAAAATCAAAGAGGTTCACCAGGAGGGTGAACCTGATTTTCTCCTCGGAGCATGGGGCTCCCCGAAAAGTCGTAGACTTTTTGGGGCAGAAGGCACGGATGGCATGCGAGAATGTCTGAGAAGGTAATACCTGTGTGCCTATAAAGTTGACTGGATAGTCAATCACTATTTTAAGGATTTTAGACCAAGGGTGAACTGGATTATGAAAAAAGGTGAAAATAGAATCCTCATACTTACAGGCCCAACCTGTGTTGGAAAAACAGGGGTTTCCCTTTTAATTGCAGAGTATCTATGTACAGAAATTATCAGTGCTGACTCAATGCAGATCTACAGGGGTATGGATATTGGTACAGCCAAACCATCATATGATGAACGTATGAGAGTGACGCACCACATGATTGATATTGTTGAGCCTTCTGAAAGATACAGTGCAGGAAGATATATTGATGATGTAATCCCCATAATCAAGACATTACATGATAAAGGGAGAATACCCCTTGTGGTGGGTGGTACAGGGCTTTACATCAGGGCCATGACAAGGGGGATATTCGAGGCTCCTTCTGCAGACCCTATGTTAAGGGAATATTTAAAAGAATTAGAGGAGTCCTCTCCAGGAATTCTTTATGAAAAGCTTCAGGAACTTGACCCTGACAAGGCATCAAGGATCAAACCAGGAGACCTCAGAAGGATAATCCGTGCCCTTGAGGTGATACTCAAGACAGGCAGCCCCATGTCTGTACTGGAAAGGAAGTTTACAAAACCACTACCCTATGATTTTATCAAGATAGGTCTTACCCGTCAGAGAAGAGAGCTATACAGAATGATTGAAGAGCGTGTTGATGAGATGTTTGAACAGGGTCTTGTGGAAGAGGTAAAAAGATTGCTTGATAAGAACCCATCTGAAACCCCTATGCAGGCAATCGGTTACAAGGAGGTTATAGGGTATCTCAGGGGAGAACAATCCCTGGAGGAGACAAAACACCTGATCAAAAAGGCTACCAAGCGTTATGCAAAAAGACAGTTTACATGGTTTAGAAAGGAACCAGATATCCAGTGGGTTGATATAACAGGGATGAGGGATGAAAGAAAGATATTTGAGAAGGTTTTGAAAGAGACCACCTTAAAGGAACTTCCTATCTTAAAATAAAATACTGATAAGACAGGGCACATTATAAAAATACTGCAATCCACAGGATTAGTCTACAGAGCAATCTTTTTGCAATACCCTGTCCAATCATCCTTAGCCTGCCCGGAGAGGTAACCTGAAGAATCTACTACTTGATAGTTGGGGCAACAGGTGGTTCATCAGGGCATTAATGCAATAGGATTTAATTATTAACCAGACAGAGCCTTTTCAGCCTTAAGGTGATACATAAGGGTGCTGGTGTTTGTCACTGTCGGTATTGCTACATGGCCTTCTTCACCACCTCTTGCCTCTTTTTGCTGCTCACTGCTTACTGTTCACTGCTCACCGACCTTTCAACTATCCACCCATCCACTCATTTACTCATCAACTCACCCTTTTGCTCATCCACTGCTTACTGCTTACTGCTCACTGTTCACTCCTTAAAATAGTGATTGCATATCCATTCAACTTTACAGGCACATAGGTATTGCCTTCTTTTTTACAGATTTTTTTCTATCCGCATTTTTGAGTTCGAAAGGAAGGGTTGTTTAGAGTGTCTAAAAAGTATATAATATACATATACAAATGATAAGATTCAAAAATTTAAAGTCATTTGAATGGGATACAGGTAATATTGACAAAAATTATAAAAAGCACGGAGTCCACTGGACAGAATGCGAAGAGGTATTTTTTAATGAACCTCTCATCGTAAAACAAGATCTAAAACATTCTGATAAGGAAGAGAGGTTTTATGTATTGGGAAAAACAAACAATAACAGGCTTTTGTTTATTGTCTTCACCATCAGGAAAGAAAAGATAAGGGTGATATCAGCAAGAGATATGAATAAAAGAGAAAGGAAGGTTTATCATGAGATTGAAAAAAATACCTGATTTTAAAACTGAAGACGAAGAGAGAGAATTCTGGGCCAGAGAGGATTCCACTCAATATTTAGACTGGAAGAAGGCCGAGAGGGCCTCCTTTGTAGATCTTAGACCTACAACTAAAAGCATTTCTATAAGACTACCTATCTACCTTATTGAAGACCTGAAGAGACTTGCACACAAGATGGATGTACCATACCAATCATTAATAAAGATGCTTCTTGTGGAAGGATTAAAAAAACAGGGATGATCATTCCCAGGATACCTACAGACTTACCACTGTAACACCGTCTCCGCCCTCTTCCTTTCTTCCGGGGCGGAAATTACTGACCAGTGGATGTTCTTTCAGATACTCCCTGATAGCCCTTGATAGTGCACCTGTACCAATACCGTGAATGATCCTGATCTCTGAAACCCCTGAGAGGGAGGCATCGTTCAGATAACGTTCCAGTTCAGAAAGGGCTTCATCCACACGATATCCAAGCAGGTTTATCTCTCCAGGGAAGATGGTTTCCATCTTCTCAGGATTAATAACTGTTGAAGGCTCTTTCTTTTCATTGGCAGCTTTTATTTCTGGTTCATAGATATCACTGAAAGGTATATCAAGTTCTTTACCCATCACCACCACTCTGCATCTCTTTGCTGTTCTGTTTAAGCTTTTTATCACCCCTTCCTTTCCTATGGTGCCAATATGTACGGTCATTCCTACCTCTATATTTGTGGGGTGTTTTCTTTCAGGCTCTTCAGGAACTATCTTCTTTCTTAAGGATTCTCTATTTCTTATAAGTTCCCTCATATACTGTCTTGCCCTTGTCCTGTCTTCCTGCTTTATCTTTCTTAGCATCTCCTCAGCCTCATTTATCGCCTTTCTATAGAATTCCTCTGCCTTTGTGGCAGCCTTTTTCATGATTTCTCTCTTTTCGATTTTTATTCTTTTTATCTCCTCCATGAGTAAATTCCTCAGGTGCAACAGTTCTGTTCTGAGTGACTGTACTTTCTCTATCTCACGCTCTATAATCATCTCTTTCTGACTTAAAGATGATAGTATATCCTCAAGGTATCTCTCCTTATCACCAAGAAGCCCTCTTGCCTCCTCTATAATATCCTCAGGCATACCCAGTCGCTTTGCAATTTCCAGTGCATGGGACTGTCCTGCAATGCCTATCCTTAGCCTATAGGTGGGTTTGAATTGAAGAATACCATCCTCTTCATGCTGTTCCATGAGCATGGAGCCGTTCTCCAGTCCATCCTCGCCATGGGCAAAGGCCTTGATCAATCCCAGATGGGTGGAGACAACTGTAAGGGTTTTCTTCTCCTTAAGTCTCTTCAGTATGGAACAGCCAAGTGCTCCTCCCTCATCAGGGTCTGTTCCTGTGCCCATTTCGTCGATTATAACAAGGGAGTCCTTTGATGCAGCCTCAAGTATCTCCTTCATCCTGAGAACATGCCCGGAAAAGGTAGAGATGTTTGCCTCAATTGACTGCTCATCACCAATATCAGCTAATACACTGCGGAGAAATGGAACAGATGTGCCAGAGGCTGCTGGAACAGGTATGCCGCTGAGGGCCATCAATACAATAACACCCACTGTTTTTAAAACCACGGTTTTCCCACCTGCATTAGGGCCTGTTATTACAAGCCCTGTGTATTGTCTGCCCAGTGTGAAATCAAGGGCTACAAGCTCATCCTCTCTGCCCATCTTTTTTAAGGTTCGCCACAGCAGGGGATGTCGTCCATTTCTTATCTCGATTATCCCCTTTTTGTTTATTTCAGGCAGTTCCGCACCTATATGTTCAGCAAATCTTGCAAGGCTCTGGAGGATGTCCATCTTTATAACAATGGTATGGTCAGATTCTATCTCCTGTAGCACTGCCCTTATCATGGAGGACAGGGTTTTTAGAATTCTGAACTCCTCAAGTTTTTCCTCTGCCCTTAGAGACTCAAGCTCATTGCCCAGTTGTACAGCCTCTCTGGGCTCAACAAATACGGTCTCACCTGTGTTTGAAATATCATGTATTACCCCTGGGATATGTCCTTTTGAGTCATGTTTAACAGGAATAACCCTTCTGCCGTTTCGTTCTGTGATGTAAAAGTCCTGGATATGGGGAGCAAGTTGAGGATTATCCAGAATATGTTCAAGGATGGCTTTGATCCTTCTATCAGTTCGTTGAATAGCCCTTCTTATTTCATACAAATGAGGTGATGCCTCATCCTTGATAGTACCGTCCCTTTCTATTGAACGTTCAATCTCTCTCCTCAGTTCAGGATGTGTATACAATCCACTGAGCAGCTTTTTTATTACAGGGGTTTTTATCTCCATGTAAAGCCTCTTCAGGGCCTCAGAGGATGAAAAGAGTGACAGAAAAGCCCTTAGTTCCATACCTTCAAGCACTGCATCTTCAGGTCTTAACTTTTCAAACAGGGGAGTCATGGGGTCCATGGGCTCAATTCCTGTCTCCCTTCCCTCACTGAGTAGCCTAATGCACTCGGCAACACCACTGAGTCTTTCCAGGAGATGGTTATAATCCCTCAGGGGTCTTAAGGATTGAACACCTTCTCTGCCTTCTGCTGTGGTAGAAAAGGCTGCCACCATATTCAGTATCTTTTCATACTCAAGTGCCTTGAAGGTTATCTCATCCATTGTTGCCTCTATTAATTAATTATATAAATAACCCCAATCCAGCAATAAAGTTTATAGCAGTGGTATGGTAGAGTCTTACACATCATTCTCAGCGGACATCCACGGCCTCTGCCCCAAAAAGTCTACGACTTTTCGGGGACCCTTGGCTGCTTCCGAGGGAATTTTGCGATTCCGGGGTCCCCAAAAATCCCTGATTTTTGGGGCTGTCCCCCTCCTGGTGAATCTTATGCAAAATTCAAAACGCAAAATTCAAAACCGTTCAGACTCTACCATACCACTGCTTTCAGCTATTCGTTGTTATTATTACAGCTGGATTTGGGTATATTTTAAATCCTGTTGCATCAATGGGATGATGAACCACCTCTACCCCTTGTTTCAGAAGGATTGTTGTTTTTTTCAAAGGGGTTGCCCTTCTTTTGACTCCTGACGCTTGACTGCTCACCGCTCACTGACCTTAACCCATTCACTCATCCACTGCTCACTGCTTACTCTTATTTGAACTCTTTCATAATCCCAGAAATGAGAAGATAATCCTTTTTACCTCCTGATAAACATCTTTCAGGTCTTGGGATGCATCAACAACCCGGAATCTGTCAGGCTCATCCTTTGCAAGAGTTAGAAAACCCTTTCTCACCCTCTCATGGAACTCCACCTCTTCAAGCTCAAACCTATCAATCTTATTGGCACCCCTGTTTCTTTTCAGGCCCTCTTTCACGTCAAGGTCAAGGAGGATTGTTATATCAGGTTTTACCTCTGCCCTGACAATCCTGTCAAGCTCTTTCAACTGATTAATTGGAAAACCTCTTGCAAAGCCCTGGTAGGCTATTGTGGAATCACTGAATCTGTCTGATATTACCACTGTGCCTTTTTCAAGAGAGGGTTTGATTATCTTGTTTACATGCTCCACCCTGTCAGCAAGGTAAAGCAGTATCTCTGTTAAAGGCTCCATTTCCTTATGATCTGGATTAAGAAGGGTTTTTCTGATTTCCCTGCCAAGGGGTGTATCACCGGGCTCATAGGTATGAATTGCTGATATGCCTCTGCCAAGGAGTTCCTCATATATCATCTTTGATATTGTGGACTTGCCAGAGCCTTCAATACCCTCAAAGGTAATAAATATACCCTTCATCCCTTCAACTCACCTGCAAGCTCTTTAAGTATGGAAAAGACCTTCCCTGCCTCTTCTACTGTCCTGCTTCCTGCACCACAGGATGGTGTAAGAAGGGCATTCTCGTATATTTTTTTCAAAGGTATTGTCTCTGATAAGAGTTCAAACTCTTTTATAAGCATCTCTCTTACATTGCTTGACTCAACCTCTCTGATAGCATCAGTAGTGGGCACAATACCCCATGCAAGATACCCACCTCTTTCAAAGAACTCCTGTATCTGTTCCTTATAGATCATGAGATTGTCAAAATAGTCGTAGGCATCAAAGTTTATAATGTCAGCACCTGTTCTCATGAGCATGCCCCAGTCAGCCCTTCCACAGGAGTGGATGCCTGCAATCCCTCCACTGCTCCGGATGGCTGAGACGGTTTCTCTCAGGAGCCTCTCTGCCTCTTCAGGCTCAACCCCCAGATAGCTGCTGCTTCCGATTGCTGTAAGAATGGGCTCGTCAATAAAGATCAAGACCCTTTCAGCATGCCGGGAAAGCTCTTTTATCTGCCATATAGCCTTCCTCTGCAGCAGCATTGTAGCTATCTCCCGCATCTCATCATCAAAGTAGAGATATCTGCCATCAGACAATTTTATGCTTAATGTGAATGTTAATGGTCCTGTTATCTGGCCCTTTAGACAGGGAAATCTCTTCCCGGTTCTTTCAAGTTCAGCCATAAAGGCATAAAACCCCTGTGCATACTCCCTGCTTATCGGGAAATCAGCATCCTCTCCGACCTTTTCATAGAATGAGTTTAAATCATCCTGGCTGACTGGCTCTACGGTAACCCTTTCACTGTCCCTGTCTATTCTGACACCTGGTAGTCCTTCAGAGTACTGCGGGACCATGAGTTCTCGGAAGGAGACCTTCGGCAGTTGCGGCCAGAATGGTATATCACAGGCCTGAAGGGAGAATGATGCTGCCTCTTCAGGGTCTATGAAGGGAAGACTGCCTATGCCTGTTGTTGTAAAGGGTGCAAACATTTTCTCTCCTGAATAGTTTTCCAGCTATTTTAACACATTGTTTATACTCATATCTCTGTTTGGTGAAGCCTTGTTCAGATGTCAGGGCATTCTGTTTTTTTCACAGATGTCGCCCTGCCTAAGGTCGGATTTTTAGGGGGTTCCTTTGTCTTTATTTTGTCGTTCTGGTATCTTTATCGTGTCATTCTGGCGAAGGCCAGAATCTCCTCTTTTTCATGTTTTTAAAGCCTTTTCTTGACAAACATCCTATTTTCTGATAAAATGCCAC
>JAADHP010000009.1 GCA_013151785.1 Nitrospirota bacterium
GTCCACCCTTGCTTTTAAATGTCCAGATACCAAAGATATTATTTGCTTCCACAAAAAACCTTGAACTTCCCCAGCCACTTTCAAGTGCAGCCTGGGCAAGAATTATGCTGGGTGGATGTGTATTAAGACGTACAAGCAGTTCCTTGAAATTATTTGTACGATATTTCTTGAATAACCGCTTAATATAGGTTACCTCATTCTTCGTCAGGGTCTCCCCCTGCTTCATCTTCTTGATTAATTCCTCAAGTCTGCTTCTTTCTGACTTTATCTCATGCTCTGCTATCAGTATGGATGGAAGTACAATCCTGATAAAGGCCTCCTTACGTTTCGATATTGGCAGATGGGCAAGGGATACCACCTTTGTGTATACAACAGGTGGCACAGCGTTACAATCAAAATCTTCCTGGAAAAGCTGATCCACATTGTCAAGCCTGCTGTAAATGATCCCGCTTTGAAGAGTGTCGTCATCTTTGTTGACACTCTGATGCCCTGACTGGATCATTACTATCGCAACAACAGAGAGAATTGTTGTGTATATTACAAGACGTATCATCTTCATCTGAATATTATAACATAATTTGCTGTATTCTTTTAGTAGTGAGTAGGTGACCGTAAATTGCCGATAGGAAACAGAGCATTGTAATATACAGGCAATGGGTATAGCTTTTGAACGGCTTTTGAAAATCAATTAAAGGTTCACCAGGAGGGTGAACCTGATTTTCACCTCGGAGGTGGACAGGGATGTCCGTCGAGAAGGGGGTCCCCAGAAAGTCTTGATGACTTTCTGGGGTGCATTGGGATGTGAAAACCCTATATCCATCTGTCCATAAAACTGACTCAATAGTCAATTGGCAATTTTGAGCGATCTCTTTTATTGTAGTATACTTATTCAACACTGGTTATAGTTATTAATTATTCTATTCAGCTTTCCACTCTTAAAACCTTCAAGATCAAGGGAAACAAATTTATAACCAATCCTCAGGAACTCTTCCACCACTGTTCTTCTGAGATGGTCATCAAAAAACCTTACAATATCCTCCTGTGAAACCTCAATCCTTGCCAGATGACCATGGTGTCTTACCCGCAGGGTTTTAAATCCAAGGGATTTGAGAAACTCCTCTGCCTGCTCAACCATTCCTAATCCCTCAGGGGTTATCCTTGTCCCGTAAGGAAATCGAGAAGAAAGACAGGGGGAGGAGGGCCTCTGCCAGGTCTTCAACCCGAATGTCTTTGATAACTCTCTGATCTCTTTCTTTGTTAAACCCACCTCGATCAGTGGACTCCTTACATTATGTCTTTCCCTTGCCTTAAGCCCGGGCCTGTAGTCTTTCAGATCATCGGCATTGCTTCCCTCAATAATCCACTGAATATCTTTATCCTTTATAATCTTTTTTATGGAACTGAAGAGAATATCCTTGCAATAAAAGCATCTCATTTCTGTATTTTCACAGAACTCCCTCCTGTAAAGCTCATCTGTTTCGATAATCCTGTGGGGGATGTTCAGTTCAGAAGCAAAGGAAATAGCTAACTTTATGTCTTCCTTTGGAGTGGCAGGTGAGTTTGCGGTAATAGCAATGGCATCAATACTGCTCTCCTTTACAGCATAAAGAAGAAAGGAACTATCCACACCACCAGAGTATGCAACTGCTACGCTTTTTAGTTCTCTAAGTATATGAATGAGTTTATTATATTTGGCATGCATTAAAGCACTGTGATATTGTAATTTTCCTGATGGATATTTGAGTCCTCTTTTATTATGATATTTATGCCTTTCTTTCTCTCTATCATCTCAATAGCATAGCTTTCTTCATCTGTAAGAAGGTCTGCTACCTCAGGATGGGCAGTTATAATAACCTTGGTTCCCCTTGGGGCTGTAAGCCGTTCGAGCTTGCGGAGGATCTCAAAACATATTGTCTCTGAGGACATGACAAATCCCTTTCCCTCACAGTAAGGACAGGGGTCACACAGGGTTCTGCCCAGACTTTCCCTTACCCTTTTCCGGGTCATCTGGATAAGCCCCAGTTCTGAGATATTGTATATGGTATTCTTTGCCTTGTCCTTCTTCATGGCCTCTTTGAAGGCATTGAAGAGTTTCTCCCTGTGCTCAGGGTTCTCCATATCAATGAAATCAATTATAATAATCCCGCCAAGATTTCTGAGTCTGATCTGGTATGCAATCTCTTTCACTGCCTCAAGGTTTGTCTTGAGAATTGTCTCCTCAAGATTCTCTTTACCCACGTATTTTCCGGTATTCACGTCAATTACTGTCATTGCCTCTGTCTGATCAATAACAATATACCCACCTGACTTCAGCCAGACCCTTCTGCCAAGGGCACGGGATATGTCAAGCTCAACACCAAAGGCATCAAACAGTGGTTCAGGGCCTTCATAAAGCTCTATTCTATCTGATAGTTTCTGGAAGTAAGAATTGACAAACTCCTTTATCCTTTTGTACTCATCAATGGAGTCAATCACTACCCGCTCTACATCCCTACTCATCAGATCTCTAACACTTCTTACAATTAAATCAAGATCACTGTAAAGCAGATGCGGTGCTGATACCCTCTGTTTCTTCTCCTGGATATTCTGCCATAACATCATTAAGAACTCCAGGTCGTTTCTCAACTCCTCTTCATCCGCACCCTCTGAGGCTGTCCTTACAATAAGACCGAATCCCTTTGGTTTCATACCATCCACAAGTAGCTTCAAACGCTCCCTTTCATTCTCATCTGTTATCCGTCTTGAAATCCCCACATGTTCGAGGTCCGGCATAAGTACCAGATACCTTCCAGGTATTGTTATGTAGGATGTTACCCTTGCCCCCTTTGTACCAATGGGGTCCTTTGCCACCTGGACAAGGAGTTCCTGTCCCTCCCTCACAAGGTCCTCTATGGGCACATCAGACCTGCCTTTCTTCAGATAAAGCTGCAGTTCCTCCTCACCATTTTCCTCTTCAAGGAACGGGGCATATGCATCGATATCAGCCTTTATGTCTGCTACATACAGGAAGGCAGCCTTTTCCAGGCCGATGTCAATAAAGGCAGATTGCATACCAGGAAGGACCTTTAGAACCCTGCCTTTGTAGATATTACCTACAAGGGAGGCATCTCTCTTTCTTTCCACATATAATTCTACGATCTGTCCATTCTCAAGAAGCCCAACCCTTACCTCATTGAAGGTTACATTTATTAAAATTTCACCTGACATCAAGATTATGGCATATCAACCAGATCCATAGGGGTTACCCAGCCCTTCTTCCAGCCATAAAGAGCAGTTCTTGTAATACTCAACAATTCCATGGGTAACCCGAATATACCTTCCATACACTCCTTTATTTTAACCTTCCTGTCTTTCAGATCCTTTAGCTGTATTATAACGAGTTTTTTATTAATTATATCAAATTTTTCAATAAAATCACTAAAATTTCTGTTTCTCAGGTTCAGTTTTACACCTGTCTCGGGTATCCCTACCCTGTACTCATACATACTGACAAAGCTACTGATTGATGGTAGTCTCTTGAAAAAGAAAGACATCTTGTTTATCTTTAAACCATCTGGTAGTTCTTCGTTTATCCTTTTATGAAACTCCTTTATATCAAAGGGAGGATAGACCTCTATATCCATGTACTCCCGTTCACCTGCAATTCCAACACTCAGCGGCGGACCAAAGGAGACCTTTGGCATGGGATGAAATCCCTCTGTATAACACAAAGGGAACTCAGCCCTTCTGAATGCCCTCAGTATTGCACCTGTCAGTTCAAGATGTGACAGATATCTCATCTTTCCCATTTTAGAATACTCTACTCTCACCTTTACGGGTTTAAATCTTGTTGCCTGCTGTTTATAATCAGGTATAAAGCTCAGGTTGTCATCAGACAGATACTGTCTGCTTTTGCAGCCCAGTCCACAGCCGTGACATATTGTTTTGTTGCAATCACCTGTGTAATCACCTTTAACTGCTAAAGTGAATTCTTTCTTTAAATAATCCTTTTTCACACCGGAGTCTATAAACTCCCACGGAAGAGGTTCTTCCAGATTGAATTCCCTGCTTGCATACTCCCTGATGTCAATACCTGTGGAGTCCATAGCATCTATCCAGCAAGAATCATCAAATTCATCAGCCCAGCCTTCAAGATAGGCACCTTTACGCCACACATCATAAATGAGTTTCGACATGCTCCTGTCAGCACGGGAAAGAGCAGCTTCCACGATACTCATCTTGATATCATGATGCTTGAACTTTATTGCCTTTGGAATGTTGCTTCTGATAAACTCTATCCGTTCCTTTAAGATATTTTCATCCATCTGTCCTGTCCACTGAAAGGGGGTATGGGGTTTTGGCACAAAGGGGGATATGCTCACTGTAATATTAACATTCTTTCTTGTAATACCTCTGGCAATCTTCCTTGCCCGAACAGCCATGTTCGCAATAGCCTCTATATCCTTGTCTGTCTCAGTGGGAAGACCTATCATAAAATAGAGCTTTACATTTAACCACCCCTCCTGAAAGAGCATCAGTAATGCCCTTTCAAACTCTTCCTCACGGAAGTCTTTATTGATAACCCCTCGCAATCTGTCTGTTGCTGCCTCAGGAGCAATAGTAAAGCCCGACTTCTTTACAGTCTTTATCTCTCTCAGTATCTCCCTGTTTATTGCACCAACCCTCAGTGAGGGCAGAGACAGAGATATCCTTTTATCAGAGAACTCCCTGTTAAAGGCCTTTATCAGTGGTAACAATTGTGTGTAGTCGCCTGCGCTCAGGGATGTAAGGGATACCTCATCATAACCTGTGTTTTTTATAGACTCTCTTGCAATCTTCATCACCGTTCTGGGAGTTCTTTCCCTGAGGGGTCTGTAAATCATTCCTGCCTGACAGAATCT